>JAFZQQ010000140.1 GCA_017620315.1 Oscillospiraceae bacterium
CGATTGAAGGTGCTAAAGCTACAATTGCTCATCTACCGGGCGCGAAATTGAAATCGCTTGTTGTGGTTGTTCCACCGTTAGCGTTACAAAACGAGTTTGCCGCTTTCGTTTCCCAAATCGACAAATCCAAATCTGTCATTCCACGCGGGATGGATAAGCTGGAGATACTGAAATTCGCGCTGACGCAGGAATATTTTGAATGAAAGGAGTATCAACAGATGAGTGACCTTAAAGGAATAGATGTTCATGACATTTTTGGACTATCCGAACCTTTGACAAAACTGATTGAAACCGTTGCAGCGGGAATAGGACGAGTTTTTGATCCAATTCACGATAAGCGCATGACTAATGCAAAAGTTTATGAGATTGAACAAATCAGTGAAGCAGTAGAAAACAATCTACTCTTACCGACGAGCTATAGAAATGGTGATGTGGAGATTGATACCACCGATGCAAATGATTTAATCCGTCGAGCGGGAAATAGGCTTTTATTTCAAGAATTGAAAAAGCAACGTAATATTGATGCGGTAATTGCTGCAGCATATACCGAGTTGGAAAGCGAGACGATTGTTTCGCAAGAACCTGTGGATGATGATTGGATTAGCTCTTTCTTTGACTTTATAGCTAATGTCAGTAGCAAAGAAATGCAGATGATTTGGGGCAAACTATTGGCTGGTGAAATTAAATCTCCAAGGAGTTATTCAATTCGTACATTGGATGTGCTTAGAAAAATGACTGCACTGGAAGCAGGTATTTTTCAAAACTTAGTTCCATATGTACTGAGGTGTTGGAAGGACAACTCAAAACTCAGCGAGGATTATTTTGTTTTTTCAAATGTCTCACTTGATAAATATGGAATACCTTTCCCATCTCTTGTTGCGCTGGCAGATGCTGGATTGCTTACTCTTTCTCAGGTATACTGTGGTTTAGAAATTGAACCAAACGATGAAGAACGCATATGGAATATTGACAAAAGCATGGCAATTCTGGTAAAAAACACAAGTGAAGAGCACAAAATGTATGGTAATGGCATTTTCGCGTTTTCGGAAGCCGGAGAGCAGTTGCTGAATGTTGCTCTCTCGATGGATCATGAAGAAACGCCCTTATCCTATATAGAAGATGTAAAAGACACGATTATACAAAAAAGCTATGTTAGTTATTTTGCAAAAGCAGATTTAAACGGCTTTGAGTTTAGTGTTAGCAATTCGTGAGGTGCCGCCATGTCCAACTTCTCCTACTTAACCGCATATCCCGCCTACGCCCTCTTTGCCCCGGCTGCGGTCGAGGCGGAGAAGGTCTATGCCACCGCGCCCGCCATGTGCGCCGTGGGCTGCCGCAAGGCGCTGGAACTGGCGGTCAAGTGGGTGTATGCCGCAGACAGCACGATGCAGATGCCCTACAAGGACAATCTGCAATCGCTGATCCACGAGCCGAGCTTCCGCTTTGCCGTCGACCGCGAGACGTGGGGGAAACTCCCGTATATCGTCAGGCTTGGCAATCTCGCGGTACATACGGAGCGCGCCGTCCAGTCCGGCGACGCGCTGCTCGCCCTGCGCGGTCTGTTCGAGTTCATCCAGTGGCTTGATTACTGCTACGGTTCCGACTACGAAGACCGCGTATTCGACGAGAGCCTGATCCCGACGGAGAAGGTCGTCGTCGATACGAAGAAGATCAAGGAGCAGGAAAGCCTGCTGGAGCAGAAGGACGCCGAGCTGGACGCACTGCGCAAGGCGGTGGAGGAGATGTCCGCCCGTCTTACCGCAGAGAAAGAACAGCACCAGGAGGAGCGCACGTTCCACGCGGAGGAGATTTCCGAGTACGAAACGCGGCGGCGTTATATCGACCTTGACATGAAGTTGATGGGTTGGAAGTTCGACGGCGTGGACGCGGACGTGCAGATCGAGTACCCCGTGGAGAACATGGCGGGCGTGATCGGTCAGCAGGGCTTCGCGGATTATGTACTCTTCGGGCGCGACGGTCTGCCTCTTGCCGTGGTGGAGGCAAAGCGTACAAGCAAAGACCCGAACGCCGGACGCAAGCAGGCGGTGCTTTACGCTGACTGCCTGGAACGTAAGTTTGGCCGTCGCCCAATGATGTTTACGACCAACGGTTTCGATACCTACTTCTGGGATGACCAGACCGCGCCGCAGCGCAAGGTCAGCAGCATTTTCAGCAAGGGCGACCTTGAAAAGCTGATGAACCGCCGTACAGAGTGTAAAGAGCTGTCATCCGTACCCATCGATGACAGAATCACCGATCGCGTTTATCAGAAAGCGGCTATCCGCGCTGTATGTGATCAGCTTGCGCTCGGTTTCCGCAAGCATCTGCTGGTCATGGCAACCGGCACGGGCAAGACGCGCACGGCGTCGAGCCTGACCGACGTACTCAGTCGCGGCGGGTATGTGACGAATATCCTGTTCCTCGCTGACCGCACGGCGCTCGTTAAGCAGGCAAAGGACGATTTTAAGAACTACCTGCCGGATATGTCCCTGTGCAACCTCTGTTCAAACAAGGACGACCGCAACGCGCACATCATGTTTTCCACCTATCCAACCATCCTCAACGCCATCGACACGGCGAAGTCGAAGGACGGCG
>JAFZQQ010000141.1 GCA_017620315.1 Oscillospiraceae bacterium
ACGCCGAGGCGCTTCCAGCTCTCCCACTTGTTGAGGAGCTCGTAGTAAACCGGGCTTTTCTCCGGGCTGTGCTGGCCGTAAAAGCTGTCCTTGCACTGGACGACGCCGGTATGCGTGGTATAGCCCAGCTTTCTTGAGGCGTCGGCAAGCGCGGTCGCTATCCCGAGATCCGCCACGGCAGGAAACTCGATCGGCGCGTACTCCATGCTGGTATGCTCAAAGCGGATCGCTCCTGTGGCGACAACGATGTCGCCCGATTTGACGTCGATGTCAATGCCTCCACAGGTGCCGGTGCGGATAAAGGTGTCCGCGCCGAGCTGGTGCAGCTCCTCCATCGCTATGGCGGCGGAGGGCCCTCCGATGCCGGTGGAGCACACGCTGACGGGAACGCCGAGCAGCGTGCCCGTATAGGTTGTGTACTCGCGGTTCTGCGCGATGAGCTTCGGGTCGTCAAAATGCTCCGCGATGGATGCGCAGCGTCCCGGATCCCCCGGCAGGATCACATAACGGCCAACCTCCCCCTGTGCGCAGTGGATGTGGTACAAACGCTCCAGTTCATGCATGATAACCACCTCTTAATCGTATTTGTTCTGCAATTATTATAGCAAAAACTGCCTGAAATGCAATATGTCCCTTAATCGGTGTACCTCACCCATGCAGAGCATAACGGCGTATTATCCCCGTCAAGCAGCATCAGCTTGCAGCACGCGCCCTTTTTCAGGCCGGAAACGATGCCGCTTGAGCTTCCCGGAGCAAGCGCGATAACGCGGAGATCCAACACCTTTCCATTATCGTCATAGCTTACGGCGGCAAGTGACGCCCTATTCGTCGCACATGTTACGGTATAGCCGCTCAAAACGCCGTCTGCAACCGTCCCGTACACCCCTGCCACAGGCGCATCATATTGTATCTTCATTTCTTTGATGTTACCGCTTCCGCCGACACTGTCCCACCGCACCTTCGTGCCTGCATAGCGAATGAGCGACAGGGCTTTGCATCCGTAAAAGGCGTCTGCACCGATGCTGTTTACACTCACCGGAAGCGTTATTTCCGCAAGAGCCTTGCAATTTCTAAATGCATTACTGCCAATCGTCGCCGTTCCCGCAGGAACGCCAAACCCCTCAAGAGAACTGCAGCCGTTGAAGGAATAGCTTCCGATGCTTTCAAGTCCTCCGGAAAAGAAAACGCTCTTCAGAGTGGTGCAGCTGTCGAACGTGTAGTTTTCTATGCGTTCCAGACCGCCGTGAGTCGTTATTTTCGTCATTTTACTGCAGCCGCAAAACGAATGGCCGCTCAATATCCTTATTCCTTCACAGACTTCAAAAGCGCCTCGGAACGCAGGCGGGCATCGCACAAGCTTCGTATGATCCTTGCTGTACAATACGCCATCCACGCTGTCAAAATATGTGCTGCTCTTGTCAACATCTATTTGTTCCAATGCCTTGCAGCCGCAAAACGCTTCACTGCCTATGCTCTTTATACTTGACGGCAGCTGTATCTCCGTCAGTTTTTCACATCCGCGAAAAGCGCTTCCTCCGAGGCTCGACACTCCCTCGGGCACCTCGCAGCGCCCGGACGCCATCATCGGGCATTGTATCAGCGTGGTCTTCTTTTTATTATACAGCATTCCGTCTGCACTGCAGTAAGCTGAGTTGGCTTCGTCCACAAGTATCCGTTCAATGGAACTGCAGCTGCAAAAAGCGTCTGTACCGATGGATCTCACATTGGCAGGAATGCATATTGCAGTTATGTTGTTGCATCCGTTGAATGAATAATTGCCGATGCTTTCGAGCTGCGCGGGAAGTACCACGTCCGTCAGCAGGCTGCATCTGTAGAAAGCATATCCTGCTATACTTGCCACGGTCTCGGGGACAACATATTTTCCGCTTTTCTTCTCCGGGCACTTGAACAGCGTGGTTTTTTCTTTGTCAAACAGCACTCCGTCCTCAACGCAAAAAAAAGCGCTGTCGCCGTTCAAACTTATTTGATCCAGGTTACAGCCTGCAAAAGCACTTCCCGGTACATCCCTCAAACTTTCGGGAAGAGTAAGCGACGTGAGCTTGGAACACCAGTGAAACATCGCTTTACCGATTCTGGTCACGCCGTTTTCGACTATTACGCTCTTGATGAAAGAATTATTGTAAAACGGGCTGCGTTCGCCCACGGTGGTTTTGTAATCCCAGGTATCCCCGGTGCCGCCAAGCACCAGCGTTCCATCCTCAAATAACTGCCACGTTACATCCTCACCGCATTTTCCCGCGGACTTGAGCGCCGCTGCGAAATGTATCTCGGTACAGGTGGGAAAATCATTCTTTCCCTCTCCCGTAATTGCGTTCCAGTCTTCCTCCTGTCCCTCGTAGTAGACGTCCTTGAGATTAACGCAAGAGAAGAAAGCGTTCTGTCCAATGTATCCAACACTCGTCGGAATATCGATGCGTACAAGATTCTCACAATTACCAAACGCCACATCGGAAATACTGGTCACTCCGAAGTAAATCTTAACGCTTTTTATATTCTGTTTGCCATAAAAAGGGCTGCGGCCATGGGAACTGAATGAGTATTCATACATCGCGCCCGAGCCGCTTATAACAAGCTCCCCGTTATCGCTCAGAGTCCAGGTAACCTGCTCGCCGCATGTTCCGGACGATACGGCATACGCGCTCGGCGCAGGCAAAAACATCAGCGCGGCAATCATCGCCGCGCAAAGCAGCGCCGCGGTAAACCTTTTTCTCCGCATGCTCCCTGCTCCCTTCCGTCACTCAGTCCAAACGCGCGCGTCTGTCGTGGCTGCGGTAATACTTCTCTTTGTCCTCGTACATATTGTGGTCTATTATGCTGAGAAAATCGGAAATGTCGTCCCGTGCCGGGTCGAACACGCTGCCGCCGATCGCAGCCGAAAGCTTATAGGGCTTGCCGGAGGAGGCGTTATAGCTGTCGATCTCCGCAAGTATCCTCTGCCGGTGCTCCTCCACGCAGTTCTCCGCGGGATGCTCAAGCAAAATGATAAATTCGTCGCCCGCGAAGCGGATGACCGCGCCGGTATTTTTGACAATGCCCGTAAGTATCCGCGCGATTGCGACAAGCGCGGCGTCGCCCTCAGCGTGAGAGTATTGGTCGTTTATCGTCTTAAAGCCGTTCATATCCAGCATGATCGCGGCAAAGGAGCCCTTGCTGTGATTCGTCAGCCGGCTCTGCACCTCGTCAAGATAGTATCGGTTAAACACTCCCGTCAGCTTGTCAAGGAATATACTCTCGTTTTGTAAACATATAACTACCGCGCAGAAGGAAACGCCGACCGACGGCCAGATCAGCGACACGCCGTAGGCAAAGCACTGCACCGACACGCCGCAGACCAAAGGGAAAAAGAACAGCCATGTCGGGAAAAATCTCAAAAGTCTTCCGTTAAGGCGCGCGTGGATATAGATGAAAAGTCCGTAGAGCAGCAGTATCAATTCGATGGTGATATAGATCCAGAAAAGGCCCATGCGGTGATAGACGTTGTTTTCGTCAACGTAAAAAACGCAGGGGACAAAGAAGTTGATCACCAGAAGAATGACCTCGACGGCGCTTACAAGGATGATCAGAAACCTGAGCAATTCGGAAATCGTTTCGCGGATATGCTTTGTGACCATAGTGATAAAGCCCGGCCCGATCACTATATTCAGCGCATACAGCAAGGTGTTGAACACATATACGAACATCCGCGCAAGCTCGCCCGGCTGCCCGTCGAAAATCCAGGTTACCGGGTCGATCAAACAGCCGGCAAGCGTCGCGATCAGCATTCTCAGCAGCGTCTTGCTCTCCGATCCGCTCGTCTGAAGTCTCCATCCCTTTGTCAGAATAAGCGTGATCATCAGCAGCGCGCCGAGAAAATCCGTGGCGAAATATGACTCCAGCATAAAACCCGTGCCCATGATCCGCCTCCTTCATATTTTTCATTATATTTTATCACAGCGATTGCCGCAAAACAAGCCTTAAAAAGGCGATATCTGCGGCAATATGTAAAAACGCGGCCATATCAGGCGATATGACCGCAGCAGACTGTCAAAGAAGGCCCGCAGGGTTTGCCGCCCGCAGGCGGCAAATGAACCTGATCGTATTTTCCACCGACACGCGCGGGGGAAAATACTCATTGCACGGAGTGGAAACAGCCGAAGCGCCGCCAGCGGCGGATGAAGCGAGGCTGTTTCGAGGCAGCGGCACGATTGTCGTGCCAGACTTGGCGCGACAATCGTAATGCCGCAACGGTGACAGGTGCGCCTACGGCGTGCGGGAAGCGCAGTGAATCCCTCTCAAAAAAGTGTCTTGCGACACTTTTTTGACACAAAAACGCGGCCATATCAGGCGATATGACCGCGGGCCTCGTTTACGTCCTTTTCAATTTGCCTGTGCAGCTGCGCCATGGAGTCGAATTTCCTTTCCGGGCGCAGATAGCGCAAAAACTCAAGTCTCAGCTCTTTCTCGTAGAGATCTCCCTCAAAATCGACGAGAAAGGTCTCTATCGTCACGCTGTTGTCATCCACGATCGTGGGACGAATGCCGACGTTGGTCACACCCGCGTACACACTGCCGTCCGGCAGACGGACGCGCACCGCGTAGACCCCGAAGCGCGGCAGCACGCGCCAGGGTTCGGGCACCAGATTCACAGTGGGAAACAGCACCTCGGTGCCGAGGTGCTTGCCATGCTTCACTGTGCCGGTGATAAAAAACGGATGCCCTAAAAACTCAGCCGCGCCGGGCATATCTCCGTTTTCCACCAGCTCACGCACATGTGTCGAGCTTACCGTTACGCCGTGCAGCTCCACCTTGGGAATGATATCGCAGCCGACGTCATGCGCCGCGCACCACTCGCGCAGCATTTCGGGCGTACCCTCGTTCTTATAGCCAAAGCGATAGTCATGTCCGGCGACAAGATGCGCCGCATGGTGCTTTCCGACCAGCAGCTTCTCCAGGAAATCCACGGCGGAGGTCTGCATCATATCGCGGTCGAATGGCGCGACGATCGTCCTCTCGACGCCGTAAAGCTCGCGGATCAGCGCGCTCCGCTCCTCAACGCCGGTCAAAAGCGGCACGGGCACGCCGGTCACAAATTCCTTCGGTGCGCGGTCAAAGGTAAACGCCGCGCTTGCCGCGCCAAGCTCCGCCGCGCGCTCCACGGTTTTGCGCAAAAGCGCGCCGTGGCCGATATGCACCCCGTCAAAAAAGCCGAGGGCAATGACATTTTTCTCTTCCATGTTGTTTCCCGTTCATGTGCTGAAAAAATTTTTGATCGAGGTCAGGACCCCGTTCTCCGCCTTAGATAGCGCGAGAAACGCTCCGTCCGTCCCGGTAAGGCGGTATATCCCGTCGGCAAGCTGCGCGCGCAGGGGATTGCCGCACCGCGCGCGCCGCTCGGTCTCCGCGTCCGGCACACGGTATTCCGGATAATCCGGGAACATGCTCTCCAGTGGCCGCAGCAGCGCCGCTCCCTCGCGCTCCACATCCTCCAGCGTGACAGCTCCGTCAAGCGTAAAGCCCGACGCCGCGGTGCGCCGCAGCGCGCTCATCGCGCCGCCGCAGCCGAGCGCCGTGCCGATATCGTGGCACAGCGTACGGATATAGGTGCCCTTCGAGCAGACAGCGCGCAGCTCCCAGTCGCCGTTCTCCGCCCTGCCCAACAGCTCCAGTTCATAGATCGTGACCTGTCTCGGCTTTCGCTCGGCTTCTATTCCGCGCCGCGCAAGCTCATAGAGCTTTTTACCGTTTATCTTTATGGCGGAATACATCGGCGGCAGCTGCTCTATCTCTCCGGTAAAGCGCGGCAGCAGCGCGCGCAGCGCCTCCTCTGTCACCTGTGCGGGAGCTTCCGAAAGCACCGTTCCGGTCGTGTCCTGCGTGTCGGTCGTTATCCCGAGCCTCAGCGACGCACGGTACTCCTTTTTGCCGTTTTCAGCAAAGGAGACCGCCTTGGTCGCCTGGCCCACAAAAACGGGCAGCACCCCGGTCGCCATCGGGTCAAGCGTTCCCGAATGTCCCACGCGTTTTTCATGCAGCAGCGAGCGCCGCTTGCCGCACACGTCCATGCTGGTCCAGCCCTCGGGCTTGTCTATGACGACTATCCCGTCAGGCATCGCCCACTTCCTCCATCACCGCGCGTACTATGGCGTCCTTGACCTCCTGCTGCGTCATGCCGTATATCGTGCAGCCGGAGGCAGCCTTGTGTCCGCCGCCGCCAAAGCGTGCGCAAACCGCGGCCGCGTTTACGCGCGCGCCCGTGCGGACGCTGAGCTTCCACTCGCCGCCCTCGCGCTGCTTCATCGTCACAGAGCAGTCGGTTCCCTCGACCTGTCCGCCGAGAGCGGCAAGGTCGTCTGTGTCGTTTTCGGTAAGCTCAAGCTCACGCTGCAGCGAAAGCGGGAGCTGCACAATGACGATGCGCCCCTTGTCGAAAAACTCCATCTCGCTCATAAGCCTCGACTCAAGCGCGATGCGTTTTTTTGTCTTTGTCCGGAAGTGCAGCTTGTTCGCCGCGCGGAAATCTATTCCCGTGTCTATAAGCGCCGCGGCGACGCGGTGCGTGTTCGCGGTGACGTTGGAATAAACGAAGCAGCCCGTGTCCGTCGCCACCGCAACGTAGAGCGGCAGCGCTGCCTTCTTTGTCAACTGCCCGAGCTCGACGGCAAGCTCGTAAATGATCTCGCCGCAGGCGGCGCACTCCGTGCGCACGAAGCTGTTCTTTCCGAAGCCCTCATAGGTCGGGTGATGATCTATCGCAAGCTCCACGCGGTCGCGCAGGTGCTCCGCGTTCTTCGGGAACAGGCCGAGCGCCGCGAGGTCTACCGACACCACGGTGTCGAAGGCATAGTCCTCAGCCGCCCACAGCCCCTCGACGTAAGAGGCGTAGAACGGGACCACCTCATCGTTTTTAAGAAGCCAGGCAATCTTTCCGATGCCGCGCAGGATATGGCAAAGCGCCGCGGCGGAGCCCAGAGTGTCGCCGTCGGGACTCTTGTGCGTCAGTATGAGATAGTTGTCGTGCCCGCGGAGGAACTCCGCGACTTCCTTAATGTCACGCATCAGTCGTCATCCTCTAAAACGATGTCCGCATTCGCGGGGTTCGCCGGTTTTACCACGTCAGGGTTCCGCAGCATTTCAAGGATGTGCGCCCCGTGCTCGATCGAGTCGTCCGCGCTGAACTGGAGCTCCGGGGTATAACGAAGCTGTATCGCCTGCCCCAGCTCGCGCCTGAGATAGCCGGCGGCGCTCTTGAGTCCTTTGATCACGTCCTTTTCCTTTGTCTTGTCCAGAACGCTGACAAAAACACGCGCATAGCGCAGATCGCTGGTGGTGTCCACATGCGTGACCGTCACCATCCCGCCCTGCACACGCGGATCCTTGAGCGTGCGGATGAGAGAGGAAAGCTCCTTTTGTATTTCCTCGTTGATTCGGTTTATTCTGTTGCCAGCCATAATATACCTCCCCCCGGTTATTGGGATAAAAACGGGGACGGGCTCCGCCCGCCCCCAAATACTCTTACTGCTCGATCTGCTCCATCACAAAGGCCTCGACAACGTCGCCGAGCTTGATGTCGTTAAACTTTTCAAAGCTGAGACCGCACTCGTAACCGGAGGCGACCTCCTTAACGGCGTCCTTAAAGCGCTGCAGCGAAGCAAGCTGACCCTCGTGGATAACGATGCCGTCGCGCACGATGCGCACCTCGCAGGCGCGCTGGATCTTGCCGTCCGTAACATAGCAGCCCGCGACCGTACCGACGTTCGAGACCTTGTAGGTCTGGCGCACCTCAGCGTGGCCGATGACGCTCTCGCGGTACTTGGGCGAGAGCATGCCCTTCATCGCCGCCTCGACCTCGTCTATCGCGTCGTAAATAACGCGGTACATACGCATATCGACGTGCATACGCTTCGCGCTCTCCGCGGCGACCGCGTCCGGACGGACGTTGAAGCCGACAATGATCGCGTTGGAGGTGGAGGCGAGCATTACGTCGCTCTCGTTGATCGCACCGACGGCGTTGTGGATAACGCGCACGCGCACCTCGTCGTTGGACAGCTTCTCCAGAGAGGTCTTGACCGCCTCCGCGGAGCCCTGGACGTCCGCCTTGACGATGATATTGAGGTTCTTCATCTCGCCCGCCTGGATCTGGCTGAACAGATCCTCCAGCGAGACCTTGGTAACGGGCGCGTTCGCCTTCTGTTTCTCCTCCTCCTTGCGCTGCTCGACCAGCTCGCGCGCAAGGCGCTCGTCGGCGACGGCGTTGAAGGTAGCGCCGGCGCCGGGCACATCGCCGAGACCGGTGATCTCCACGGGGACGGAGGGGCCCGCCTCGGTCATGCGCTGGCCCTTGTCGCCTATCATCGCGCGAACGCGGCCGACCGCGGTGCCGGCGATGATGATGTCGCCCTGGTGCAGGGTGCCGTTTTGCACAAGGAGCGTTGCAATTGGGCCGCGGCCCTTGTCCAGGCGCGCCTCGATGACCGTGCCGGAAGCAGCGCGGTTCGGGTTCGCCTTGAGCTCCGCGACCTCGGCGGTGAGCGCGACCATCTCAAGAAGATTGTCAACACCCATGCCGGTCTTTGCGGAGATCGGGCAAACGATGGTCT
>JAFZQQ010000142.1 GCA_017620315.1 Oscillospiraceae bacterium
CTTGAGCCGGAAGCGGAAATCGCTCTTCTGCTCGACCGTGTCGATCATGTGCACAAAGCGGTCGTGCTGCGTTTTGGTGAATTCCTTGTCGTCCGGTGTGTCCTCGTCCGAGACCGCAAAGTGAGTGAATACGCCCTCGACGTCGAGGTTCGGAAGCTCAAGCAGCGCGAGGATATTGCTCAGGCTCGCATCAAAATGCGCTTCGTCGCACTGGAAGCCGAGGCGTCCCATGCCGGTGTCGAGCTTGATGTGCGCCTTCAGGCGCTTGCCCGTCTTCGCCGCCTCCTCGTTGTACTTCCGCGCGATGTCGATGTCGACGACCGCCTGTGTGATCTCGTAGGAGATGAGCTTTTCGGTCTGGTCTGCGGGCGTGAAGCCGAGTATCAGGATCGGAAGCTTTATGCCCTCGCGGCGGAGCTCGATGCCCTCCTCGATGTTTGAAACGGCGAGGTAGGATGCGCCGAGCTGCTCAAGCTTTTTCGCCACGCGTACCGAGCCGTGGCCGTAGGAATCTGCTTTGACGACGCCCAGCAGCTTGGTCTGCTGTCCGACGCGGTTCTGGATAGCGTTATAATTATACGCGAGATTGTCGAGGTCTATCTCTGCCCAAGTGCGCCTAAGCGGTGTCTGCATATATGTCCCAGCTTTCCGACAATAATCAGGCAGGCGGAGAGCGTCCGCACCTCCTGTCAATCTGTCAGTATATCACAAAATGTGAAGTCTGTAAACCGCAAATATGCGAGTATTCTTTCATTTTCTTCTATCTCTGCGTATATCGGCGCGTCGTCCCCGTCGAACCACGCCGTCACCATCAGCGTTTCCCCGCCGTGCTCCGTCTTAAAGCAGAGGCGCAGAGAATCGGCGCAGCCTTCGCAGTCCTCGACGCCGCGTTCGCTCACGCAGCCCTCCGCCGCCGCGCGCAGGAAAATGCTCACGGCGTTCGACGCACTTACGTTTTCGTCGAGACTGCCCGCGTCGAGCACCATCCCGTCAAATTCAAGTCTCAAAAGCTCGTCGTCGCCAACACGCGCGCTTATACCGGCAAGCTGCTCCGGCTCGCGCACGGTGACGCGGGTCTCCGTGCCGCTTCGCTCTATTTCGAGCGTGTAGGCGCAGCGCTCCTCCCCCCGCTCCAGCTCCGCCTCGACAAGTGCGGTGCAGCCGGACATCGAGGCATATCTCTCCTGCAGGCGCTCTGCGCGGTCGTCGTCCCGCTCCGCGGCGCAGCCGGGCAAAAGCAGCAGCGCGGCAAGCACAGCCGCAAGTCGCTTCATCCATGCATCCCCTCCGTTTCCCGGTTAGTTTATTACGGAGAGCAAGTCCATTATGCCCCGGCGGCGTGCTACCCATAAGAAAAAGCCCCCTTGCGGGAGCTTTTCTGCAGTTTGATCATCCGATGATTTCCGACACGTTTTCGAGTATTGCCTTTGCGATGCCGGGAACGTTCATCGAATAGACATGCACCGAGCGGATGCCGTTTGCAAACAGGTCGATGATCTGGTCGGTCGCGTAGGCTATTCCCGCCTGACGCATAGCCTCCGGCGTCTCGCCGAAGGTATCGAGTATGCGGTGGAAGCGCTCCGGCAGCGTGGTCCCGGAAAGCTTGAGCGTGCGCTTCATCTGCTTTGCGTTGACGATCGGCATGATGCCCGGATGCACCGGCACGGTTATGCCCGCCTCGCGCAGCTTGTACATATAGCTGTAGAACACAGGGTTGTCAAAAAACATCTGAGTGATAAGGAAGTCCATGCCCGCGTCGACCTTTTCCTTCAAACGGCGGATATCCTCCTTCTGGCTGGGCGCGTCGGGATGCGTGTCCGGATAGCATGCGCCCGCGATGCAAAAGTTGGGATCGAATGTCTTTATGTCGCGCACAAGCTCGACGGCGTGGTGATAGTTCTGCTCCTTCAGCTCGAAGCCCTCCGGTATATCGCCGCGCAGCGCAAGGATATTCTCGACGCCCTTGCTTTTGAGAAGGCTGAGCTGATCCTGTATATGTGCGTGCGTGGAGGTGATGCAGGTAAGGTGCGCCATCATCGGCACGCCGCAGTTCTCCTGAAGGTCGTGCGCTATCTCCGCGGTGTATTCGCTGGTGCCTCCGCCCGCGCCGTAGGTAACGCTCATAAACGCGGGCTTCAGCGCGGCTATCGCCCTCGCCGCCTGCGTGACGCTCTCGCGCGCCGCTTCGTCCTTGGGCGGAAAGACCTCAAAAGAGACCGAATAGGGTCTCGACTCAATAATATCGCTTATTTTCATACGCCATACCCCCTTTTTCGCATATTACCACAGTAATGCAATAAATTCAATAACAAACGGCGTCAAAGCGAAAAAAGGCCCGTACGGTTCAAGTACAGGCCTTTTCAAAAAGAGCGGGCTTTACGGCAATAACGATCGCCCGTGTCAGCTTGCAATCGGGCATGCTACAGACTGCCGCCCATTTCCTCCAGCGTGTCGATGACGACCACACAGTCGGGGCGGACGGTCTGCATGATCTGTTTCATAATGTACTCCGGAACCGCCACGCAGCCGCCGGTATAGGGTTTTGTCGGCCCAAAGCAGTGAAGGAAGATGGCCGACCCGCGCCCCGGCGTTCCCTCCTCATTGAAGCTTATGTTGAGGCAATATTGGTACTGATACTCATAATCGACGATGTGTTCGCTGTTTTCTTTATCAAGGCCGGGATAATCCCTGATGTCAACCATCTCATTGTAGCGCATTCCCTCACGCTGGTCGCCCGACCACCAGATATTTTCCGTAACCTTGATGTAGGGCATTGCGCAGCCCGGATCGTCCGCGATGCCGAACGCCTTGTTGAAATGATAGACGCCTATCGGCGTTTGCGCGCAGCCCTCCGCGTGATCCATGTCAGGACAAAGTCCGTTTTTACCGACAAAACCGGGAGTGGACAGGATCTGCATCCACTGTCCGTCCGCGTCCCTCTCGTGCATGGAGATGGTCGCCGTCGTCTTGTCCATGCCAAGCCCCGCGACGACAAACAACTGCTTTACATTCTTATCCTGCGCCGCGGGAAGCGCCGTTACCCAGTCCGGGGACGGCGTTTTCTGCTGAATCGCGGCGTAAAGCCCTTTTTCAGTTCCTTGCGCGCCGGTCTTTCGTGCGATCCGTTCCGTCAGCGTCCCGACCTGCCCGACGGTCAGCTTATCCGACGCGCCAAGGGTGCCGTCGCCGTAACCGAAAACCAATCCGGCCGCGGAAAGCCGGTCGATATCCGCCTTGGCCCAAGAGGGAACGTCGGTAAACACGATGGCGTCCGAGGTCGTCTCCAGCTCAGGCAGGCAGCGGGAAAGCATCACAAGGGCCTCCACGCGGCTGATATCGGCGCGCGGGCGCAGGGTACGGTCCCCATAGCCCTTGAGAATGCCCTTTTCCACGGCAGCCGCCAGCGCGGAAACATACTCCGGGCCGATCTCGTCAGCATCGATATACGCTGAAAGCACCTCCGGGCCGTCGGAGCCCTTGACGCCCGCGGCGGTTACAAACGCGGCGACCGCATATTCACGGGTTGCCGGCGCCTTGTCGTAGCGCATGCCGAAGCCGCGCGGATAGAGAATTTCGTCGGAATAGGTCAGCTCGTCCGTGAGCCGCGGGATGTTGACCGGGAGCGTGCCGGTAGGCGTCTCGTCCGGCGAGAGCATCAGGTAGAGCGCCGCG
The DNA here is from genome assembly GCA_017620315.1 of Oscillospiraceae bacterium. Classification (GTDB taxonomy): domain Bacteria; phylum Bacillota; class Clostridia; order Oscillospirales; family Oscillospiraceae; genus Hominicoprocola. Next base: position 3,673 of record JAFZQQ010000142.1, read on the forward strand.
GGCATGCTCGGCCCATACTGCGCGACGTTTCCGTCCGTGACGCGCGGATCCTCGCTCATGCCGCGCGCCGACCATGCAACCACGATCGCGTCCGCCGCC
>JAFZQQ010000143.1 GCA_017620315.1 Oscillospiraceae bacterium
ACCCGCGCTCGCTCACGGGCCAGTACCTCTCCGGGCGGATGCGCATAGCCGTGCCGACGGAGCGGAGGAAGGGCAGCGGAAAGACGCTCACCGTCCGCGGCGCCTGCGAGCACAATCTGAAGGATATCGACGTTTCGATACCGCTTGGCACCTTCACCTGTGTGACGGGCGTCTCCGGCAGCGGAAAGTCCTCGCTTGTGAATGAGATCATCTACAAAAGGCTCGGCGGCGATCTCAACCGCATGAAGATACACGCCGGGCGCCACCGTGCCATAGAGGGCGAGCAGTGGCTTGACAAGGTGATCTGCATCGACCAGACCCCCATCGGGCGCACGCCGCGCTCAAACCCCGCGACCTACACAAACGTCTTTGCGGACATCCGCGACCTCTTTGCCTCCACGCCGGACGCAAAGGCGCGCGGTTACAGCAACGGCAGATTCAGCTTCAATGTGCGCGGCGGGCGCTGCGAATCCTGCTCCGGCGACGGGCAGCTCAAGATCGAGATGCACTTTCTGCCCGACATCTACGTTCCCTGCGACGTGTGCCACGGCAAGCGGTACAACCGCGAGACGCTCGAGGTGCGCTACAAGGGAAAGAACATCGCCGACGTCCTGGACATGACCGTGGAGGAGGCGCTCAACTTCTTCCGCGACATCCCGAAGATAGAGGTAAAGCTGCGCACGCTCTATGACGTGGGGCTTGGCTATATCAGGCTCGGCCAGTCCTCGACCACGCTCTCGGGCGGCGAGGCGCAGCGCGTCAAGCTTGCCACCGAACTTGCAAAGCGCGCCACCGGGCGCACCATTTATATCCTCGACGAGCCGACGACCGGGCTCCACGCCGACGACGTGCGCAGGCTCCTCGGCGTTTTGCAGCGGCTTGTGGACGCGGGAAACACGGTGCTCGTCATCGAACACAACCTGGACGTGATCAAAAGCGCGGACCATATCATCGACCTTGGGCCGGAAGGCGGCAGCGGCGGCGGAACGGTAGTCGCGACAGGCACGCCCGAGGAGGTCGCGAAGGTCAAGGCGTCCTACACCGGGCAGTACCTTAAAAAGCTGCTCGGCTGACACGCTCCGCCCCGCGCGCGCATAATATGGCGCGGGGGTGAGGCAATGGAGCTTTTGGAGGACGGGATCCTCGCCGCGCTTGCCGCAGTGGGGCTTGTCACGCTTCTGGCGCTGCCGGTCTCGGCGCTTTCGCGCCCGCGGCGCGGCGCGCCGGCAAGGGCGTACGCCGTCGTACCCTGCGGCGCGGGCGGCGCCGAAACGCTCGAGCAGACCGTCCGCGCGCTCGAAAGGCTGCGCCGGGAATCCGGCTGCTTTCAAAAAACGGTCATTCTCGACTGCGGAATGGACGAGGAAACGAAACGGCTTGCCGTCCTGCTCTGCCGCGAAGGCGCGGTGCTGCGGGACGCGCATGACAACATTTGGGAGGATACAACATGAAACGCGGGGTGGGCTTTCCCCTCAAAACTGGCAGATGAACGAACGGGAGACGGTATTGGGCACGATCGCATCGGTCGTCTATCGCAACGATGAAAACGGCTACGCGGTCGTGCGCGTCGTGACCGACGAGGGCGAGCTGATCACGCTGGTGGGCTGCATACCCTGCGCCGCGCCGGGCGAGGAGCTTTCCGCCGTCGGCACGACGGTCGTGCACCCTCAGCACGGCGAGCAGTTTGCCGCCGACTCCGTCGAGCGGCGCATGCCCTCGACCGAGGAGAGCATACTGGACTATCTCTCCAGCGGCGCGATACGCGGTGTCGGTCCCGCGACCGCGCAGAGGATCGTCGAGCGCTTCGGAGCCGATACCCTTGACGTGATCGAAAGCACGCCCGAGGCGCTGCAAAAGGTCAAGGGCATCACCGACAGGCGCGCACGGGAGATCGCCGAAAGCTTCCGTGAGCAGATGGGCCTTCGGCGGCTGATGGATATGCTGACACGCTACGAGCTGCCGATCGCGCTTTCCGTGCCGCTTTACAGGCGCTTCGGCGCGGGCGCCGCGGAGGCAATACGCAAAAACCCCTACATGCTCTCCGGGGAGCCGTTTTGCGTCGAGTTCTCCTCCGCGGACGAGATCGCGCTCTCGCTCGGCTTCGATGGCGACGCCTCCTGCCGCGTCGAGGCCGCGATACTCTATGAGCTCAGCCACAACGAAACCGTCGGCGGGCATGTTTTCCTGCCGCGCGACAAGCTGCTCGCCGCCACGGCGGAGCTGCTTGACGCAAGCGAGGACGCCGTGGAAAAGTCTCTCGACACGCTCATCGACTCCGGCAGGGTCACGCAGGAGGAGGTCGCGGACAGGACAGCCTGCTATCTCTCGCGCTGCGCCGAGGCGGAGCGCTATGTTGCCGCGCGGCTGCGCGCCATGCTTGCGGACAGGCCCGACAAGCTCAAGGGCGCTGCGCGCGCGATAGACGAGATCGGCCGCGAGCAGGGTGTCGAATACGCGCCGCTGCAGCGCAAGGCGGTCGAGCTTGCCGCCGAAGAGGAGATATTGATCCTCACCGGCGGCCCCGGAACGGGCAAAACGACCTCTGTGCGCGCGATACTCGCGCTTTTCGAGCGCATGGGACTGGACGTTCTGCTCGCCGCGCCGACCGGCAGGGCGGCAAAGCGCATGGGCGAGGTCTGCGGCAGGGACGCGCAGACGATACATCGCATGCTCGGCATGAGCTGGGACGAGAAGACCGGCCAGCTCACCTTTAACAAAAACGAAAAGGAACCGCTCGAGGCGGACGCCGTGATCGTGGACGAGACCTCGATGGTCGATCTCGCGCTGATGCGCGCCTTTCTCGCAGCGCTGCGCCCGGGGAGCCGCCTTGTGCTCGTGGGCGACCCCGACCAGCTGCCCAGCGTCGGCGCGGGCAATGTGTTCTCCGACCTCATACGCAGCGGACGGATCAAGACCGTCGCGCTGACCGAGGTATTCCGTCAGGCGCAGCGCTCCGCCATCATCCGCGCAGCACACGCGGTCAACGAGGGCCGAACGCCCGAGCTTCAAAACAGCGCGCAGAGCGATTTCTTCTTCATGCCCCGGCGCGATCCCGCGCGGCTTGTGGACACGGTGGTCGAGCTGTGCGGCACGCGCCTGCCGGAGAAGATGGGCATCCCCGCCACGGAAATACAGGTGCTCACGCCGACGCGCAAGGGCGCTGTGGGCACCGCGGCGCTCAACCGCGCGCTTCAGGCGGCGCTGAACCCGCCCGCGGACGACAAGCGCGAGCGCGTTTTCGGCGACCTTGTTTTCCGCGAGGGCGACCGCGTGATGCAGACCCGTAACGACTACGACGTCGTGTGGGAGCGCACCGACGGCACCGTCGGCATGGGCATCTTCAACGGCGACGTCGGGCGGATACTGAGTATAGACCCCGGCGGCGAGCTGCTGACCCTGGTCTTTGACGACCGCGCGGCGACCTATACCGCCGACATGCTTGCCGAGCTGGATATGGCCTATGCGATGACCGTACATAAGGCGCAGGGCAGCGGTGCGACTCGTTCCTTAGTGAAAAGCTAAGGCACTTAAGAAGTCGAAGTAGTAAAGTAGAATTGGTACAAAAGTGGTCAGAACCCGCCTGTTTGAAACGCTACGATAGATAATTAAGGAGAACTCTTAACT
>JAFZQQ010000144.1 GCA_017620315.1 Oscillospiraceae bacterium
GAGCTTCCGTAGTCGTCCATCCAGCCCCAGCCGTTGACCGCCAGCACGCCGTCGCGGAACGTCCACTCCAGCTCCTCGCCGCATGTGCCGCGGCCGCAGCCGTCGTGCCAGATGCTCAGCCAGAGGTAATCGTTGTCGATCATGTTGACGCCGTCGATCGACTTTCTCTGCTCTTCGCTGCCGTGGTAATAGACGTCGATCCAAGGCGTGTAAAGCACCTTCTTGCCAATGGAGGCCACGCTGACGGGGATATCCAGCGTGTCGATGCCGTAACCGTAAAAGGCTTTCGCGCCGATGTACGTCACGCCCTCTTCCACGATCACGTCCTTGATATCGAGCCATCCGTTGATATAATCGTGCCATGGCGCGCGGTGCTCGTCGTAATCCGGCATAGCGCCTTTGCCGGAGATCGTCAGCGTGCCGTTGCAGAACGTCCACGTCAGGTCCCGGCCGCAGGCACCGGACCAGGTGCAGCGGAGCGCGCCGGTCAGGCTGTCGTTGCCCGTGCCGACCGTGACTTTCTTGCTCCAGTCGTCCTTCGTTCCGGCGTAGATGGCGGCCTCGAGCGCGCCGCAGCCGCCGAACGCGTCGTCCAGAACCGCTGTCACGCTGAGGGGGATCCGCACGCGCGCGAGCGCGGAGCAGTTGGAAAACGCATTTATTCCGACCGTTGACACGCCGCTGCGCAGCGTTGCTCTGACGAGCGATGTGCAGCCGGAGAACGCAGACTGCCCGATGGTCTTGACGCCGCCCGGGATCGTGATCTCCTCCAGCGCGCTGCAGTTGATGAACGCGCGGGAGCAAAGATCCGTCAGAGAATCCGGCAGCTCTGCGACCGCAAGCTTGCCGCAGCCGCTGAATGCGAACTGCCCGATGTACGTCAGCGAGTCGTAGAATGTCGCTTCCTCGAGAGACCAAAGACCGGCAAAGGCGAAGTTTCCGATCTTTGTGATGCCGTTTCCGACGATCAGCGACGTAATGCTCGTGCGGTACGCGTACCACGGCTGATCGCTTCCGCGGTAATCCGGCATCGCGCCGTCGCCGTAGACGCCGAGCGTGCCGTTGGAGATCTCCCAGCGCAGACCTTCGCCGAATTCGCCGCCGGGCATCTCCGTCTCCGCGCGCGCCTCCGGCGCGAACGCGGGAACGAGCGAGAGCGCTATCGCAAGCGCCAGCAGGATGCTTCCAAGCCTCTTTTTCATGTGTTTTCGTCCTTTCCGATCTGACAGAATAATCTTTGCCCTCCCGGGCGTTTTTCACACAGATTTTGCTTTTTTCCGCGGCGGGTTTTCTCAGCTTCTGGAACACGGCGCACAGCAGCAGCTCGACCGCGAAGAACACGGCGATGTTCAAAACCGGCATGATATATGGGGCGACGCGCTTGTCCAGCATTCCGAAGGGGTCTGCTGTGACGAAAAACCAGTTGAAATTATGGTCGTAGCGGCCCGCCGCGCCGGTGTAGAGAAGGTTTCCGAGCATCGCCCAGAGCGTCATGGCGACGACGGTGAGAAGATGCTTCCGCCAGGTCCTGAACGAAAGCCCCTCCTCGTCAAAGAGCAGCGTGAGGATGCCGTAGGCAGTCATAACGCCGTGAAACAGCAGCGTCTGGACAACGCGATAGCACAGGGGATGCACCGCATGCCACATCACCCCCGCGGGATAGATCAGATAGACCAGATTGGAAATAAAGCCGAGCAGCGCGAGCTGCATGCGGTACGGCGCGAAAAGGCGGGTGTGCCGGCTGAGAAAGCACATCACGCACATCGCGGTGCATATATGGAACGGCAGCTTCTCGATGTCGATCTCCTCGTAGGCGAAGGGCATGAGAAAGAAATCCGCAATATACATGCCGAAGGCGAGGTTTATGAAAGCAACGGCTGTTTTTCGCTGCGCTTCACGTCCGCGGTTTTTGATGAGGACGCACACAAGCGACGTGACGGCGAGCGTGGAGAGGATATAGCAGAGATTCCAGGCGCCGAAGCAGGTGAAGATCTCGCCGCCTTTTTTATCCGACAGGAGGGCGTGAATTTGAGGGTACATCCGCAATTCTCCTTTGCCCCGCGTTTATTTTTTGCGCCATGGGACGAGCAGCTTTCGCAGCTCGGCGCCCTTGACCAGATTGCCGCCGACCTTCATCTGACCGTTCATGAAGAGCTTGTCGGGGGAGATCTTGCCCTCCGCCATGCCGAGCAGGTTGTCGAAGCTGGCGGCGATGTTGCCGTCGGCGCCGTGGCAGGTGGTGGGGTCTATCTCGACCTTTTGCCCGCGGAACACGACGTGGAACACTCCCGAGCCCTTGCCGATGATCTGCACCTGGATCGAACGGTGATAGTCCTCCGGCGGCAGGGGCATGCCGGCGTCGACGTTGCGCCTGTGCAGCTTTTCATACGCGCGCTTGATGCGCTTGAACGCCGTCTCGAACGGCAGCTCCGCGGAGTCCTTGCTCACGTCGGCGACGTCGCTGTACATGCGGTCGTACAGCACGGCGCTCTTCTCCCACGAGAGGTCCTTCGCCATGCAGCGGTCGCCCAATGTGCGGAAGGTCTCGGCGTCGCCGAAGTAGAGCTTCACCGCCTCCTGCACGGC
>JAFZQQ010000145.1 GCA_017620315.1 Oscillospiraceae bacterium
CAGTCCTTTTACGCGCCCGTCCACTTCCAGTCGACGACCTCGGGCAGATCGACGCCGTACTCGGCGATATACTGCCTGTGCTCGACGAGCTTGTCCTTCATGCGCTGGATGAGATAAGCGCCGCGGTTGCCGAGCTGCGGCAGGTTGTACACCGCCGCCATGACGAGATCGAAGCGGTCGAGCTTGTTCAGAACGCGCATATCAAACGGCGTGGTGATGGTGCCCTCTTCGATATAGCCGCGCACGTGCAGATTCTTGTTCGTGCGCTTATAGGTCAGCTCGTGGATGAGCGAGGGATATCCGTGGAAGGCGAAGACGATGGGCTTATCCTTGGTGAACAGCGCGTCGTAATCCTGTTCGGGCAGGCCGTGCGGGTGCTGCTCGTCGCTTTGCAGGCGCATGAGGTCGACGACGTTCACAACGCGGATCTTGAGCTCCGGAAACGCCTCGCGCAGGATCGTCACCGCGGCCAGGGTCTCAAGCGTGGGGGTGTCGCCGCAGCACGCCATGACGATATCCGGCTCGGCGTCGCGGTCGGTGGACGCCCACTGCCAGATGCCGATGCCCTGCGTGCAGTGCTTGACGGCCTGCTCCATCGTGAGCCACTGCGGGCGCGGGTGCTTGGAGGCGACGATCACGTTCACATAATCGCGCGAGCGGATGCAGTGGTCAAAGCAGCTCAGCAGGCAGTTGGCGTCCGGCGGCAGATAGAGGCGCACGACGTCCGCCTTCTTGTTGACGACGTGGTCGAGGAAGCCGGGGTCCTGATGCGTAAAGCCGTTGTGGTCCTGCTGCCACACGTTCGAGGCCAGCACATAGTTGAGCGAGGCGATCTTCGCGCGCCACGGAAGCTGGTTGCAGACCTTGAGCCACTTGGCGTGCTGCGAGAACATCGAGTCGACGATGCGGATGAACGCCTCGTAGCTGTTGAAGAAACCGTGGCGGCCGGTGAGCAGATAGCCCTCGAGCATACCCTGGCAGACGTGCTCGGAGAGCATGGAGTCCATCACTCTGCCGCTCGGCGAAAGATGGTCGTCCTCCGGCAGGGTATCGCCGCACCAGGCGCGGTCGGTCTCCTCAAAGACGGGCGAAAGGCGGTTCGAGGCCGTCTCGTCCGGACCGAAGGAACGGAAGTTGCGCTCCTTGGCGTTAAGCTTGTAGACGTCGCGCACGAATTTGCCGAGCGCGGTCATATCCTGTGCCTCCACCGCTCCCGGAGAAGGCACGTCCACCGCGTAGGCGCGGAAATCGGGCATGCGCAGATCCTTCAGAAGCTTGCCGCCGTTGGCGTGCGGGTTCGCGCCCATACGGCGCTCGCCCTTCGGCGGGAAGTCCAGCAGTTCCTGCACGGGCACGCCGTCCTTGTCGAAAAGCTCCTCTGCGTGATAGCTCTTGAGCCAGTTCTCGATCTGGCGGATATGCACGTCGCTGTCCGGCTGGATGGGCACCTGATGCGCGCGCCAGTAGTCCTCGACCTTGTCGCCGTCGACATAGTCCGGGCCCGTCCAGCCCTTGGGCGTGCGCAGCACGATCATCGGCCAGCGCGGGCGCTTGGTCTCGCCCTTCTCGCGCGCAGCCTTTTGTATTTTGAGTATCGCCTCGATGCACTCGTCCAGCGTGTCCGCCATCTTGCGGTGCATCTGCGCGGGGTCGCTGCCCTCGACGAAGTAAGGCGTCCAGCCGCAGCCGCGGAAAAAGTTTTCCAGTTCCTCGTGCGAAATGCGCGCGAGCACGGTGGGGTTTGCGATCTTATAGCCGTTGAGGTGCAGGATCGGCAGCACCGCGCCGTCGGTTGCGGCGCAGAGGAACTTGTTGAGCTGCCAGCTCGTCGCGAGCGGGCCGGTCTCAGCCTCGCCATCGCCCACAACGCAGGCCGCGATAAGGCCGGGGTTGTCCGTCACGGCGCCGAAGGCGTGCGCGAGGGAATAACCCAACTCGCCGCCCTCGTGGATAGAACCGGGAGTTTCCGGCGCGACATGCGAGGGGATCCCGCCGGGAAACGAAAAACGTTTGAACAGGCGCTGCATACCCTCCTTGTCGCGCGTGATGTCGGGATAGACCTCCTGATAGCTGCCGTCCAGCCAGTCCTGAGCCACCATGGCGTTGCCGCCGTGGCCGGGACCGGAGATGTAGATCATGTCCAGATCGAATTCCTTGATGACACGGTTGAGATGGGTGTAAATAAAGTTCTGGCCGGGACAGGTACCCCAGTGACCGACGATCTTCTTCTTGATATGCTCCGCGGTGAGTGGCTGCTCCAACAGCGGATTGTCCAGAAGATAGAGCTGGCAGGCGGTGAGATAGTTGGCCGCGCGCCAGTACTTGTCCATGAGCCGGAGCTCGGCGTCGGTAGCGGGGCTGCGGGTGAGTTTTGCCATGATCGAAGCCTCCTTTTTCCTTGTTATGTTCCATAGTTTACCACGCTTTTTCCTGTTTGTATATCCCGCCCGCTTCTTTTTGTAGGAAATGTGCATCGGGAGCTTTTTCTGCGCCTGCCGAGGGGCTTTTTTTCTTGTAAAAAAAAACGGCGCATGCTACAATATAATATCAAAGACAATTGGGTGTACGGAGGTGAGCGGGATGGACGAGAAGGAAAACGTGGAGCTGGATTACGAGACCATACAGGAGCAGCGTACCGACGAGTTGGGAGAGTTGCTGGAAAGCCGGGACATGAAGGGCCTGCAGCGTCGAATGGAGGAAATGAACGAGTTCGACGTGGCATTGTTTCTTTCCGAGCTGGAGGACAACCGCATGCCCATGGTGTTCCGCCTGCTGAGCAAGGAGACGGCGGCGGAGGTCTTTGCCGAGCTGGACGCGCCGGAGCAGGAGCGGATCATCAACTCCATTACCGACTCGGAGCTGGCCGGGATCATTGAAGAGCTGTACGTGGACGACGCGGTGGACCTGATGGAGGAGCTGCCCGCAAACGTGGTCAGGCGCGTGATGCGCACCGCCACACCCCAGACCCGGGCGCTGATCAACCAGTATCTCCATTATCCGGAAAATTCCGCGGGCAGCATCATGACCTCGGAGTTTGTCGATCTGAAAAAATACATGAGCGTGAAGGAATCCTTTGCCCGCATCCGCCGCATCGGCGAGGACAGGGAGACCATCTATGTCTGCTTCGTGACCGACGCCTCCCGAAAGCTGGAGGGTGTGGTCACGGTGAAGGACCTGCTGCTCAGCGACCCGGACACGGTGATCGAGGAGCTGATGGACCGGAACATCATCTTTGCCTCCACTACCGAGGACCAGGAGAGCGTCTCCGCCAAGTTCTCGGACTACGACCTGGTGGTCCTGCCGGTGGTGGACAAGGAAGGCCGGCTGGTGGGCATCGTCACTGTTGACGACGTCATCGACGTTATGGAGCAGGAGGCCACCGAGGACTTCGAATTGATGGCCGGTATGACGCCGTCCGACAAACCCTATTCCCGCACCGGTCCTTTTGAGATGTGGAAGAACCGCATCCCATGG
>JAFZQQ010000146.1 GCA_017620315.1 Oscillospiraceae bacterium
CATCCAGCGCGCCGTTGGCAAGGATGTCGACCTGTTTGATGTGACGCACATCGAATCGGGTTCGCTGATCGACCGCGAAATCCGCGACACGGGAGTTACTGTCTATGGAGAGGAGGCAGTCTAAATGAATGTTTACACTGTCGATGAGATTCGATCCCGCATTTCTCCTGTTGCCAAAAAGCATGGGCTGAAAGCGGTTTATCTGTTCGGCTCTTATGCGCGCGGCACCGCGACGCCGGAAAGCGATATCGACCTGCTGGTTGATATTTCCAATACAAAAATAAAGAGCCTTTTACAGCTTTCGGAAGTCCTTTGCGATTTTGAGGATGCGTTGGGCAAGCAAGTTGATCTGGTGACCACTCGCTCGCTTGAGCAACCGATCCGTATGCCCAGCGATATATACTTCCGTGAGAATCTCAGGAACGAGAGGGTGGAAATCTATGCTGTCGCCTGATTTGCAACGTATTGCACATATTCGTGATTACTGTGTGGAGATCGAAAAAACTATTGAGCGGTATGGCAAGACCTTTGAGGTTTTCAATCAGGATGCGGACTATCAACGATCGGTATCGTTCAGCATCATGCAGATAGGAGAGCTGTCCAGCAAATTGACCGAGGAATACCGCAGCGCAACAGCAAGCCGTATCCAGTGGGGGCCGGTGAAAGGAATGCGGAACTTAGTGGCGCACGATTATGCAAACGTAAGTCAGGACATCATTTGGGAGACGGCAATCACCGACATACCCGTTCTGAAAGCGTTTTGTGAAGAACAACTTGCGGATTAGCGATCAAACAGAGGGAGCATTTTTGTAATGCTCCCTTCGTTTTTACATTCGCTGCGGTTGCACATGATTCTTGCCGCGGGCGGTGGCGCTGTGGTCGCTCTCCATGCGTTTGTCGCGGCCGGAGCGGATAAGCGTTTCTCCGCGCTGGCGCAGGAACTCCTCGAGGTCAACCGCGCCCGCGCGGAGCTTTTGTTCTTCGGTGAATGGGATATACTGTGCGATGGGGACCACCTCCTATTGCTTTTGAGCGCAAAAAAGCCCGTCAGATCAATCCCATGTCCGGGATGACCTGACGGGCCTCTTGCCAGTCTGCTTTATGCGGTTTTCTGCTGTGCGAGTTCCTTGATGACTTCGAGTGCCAAGCCAGACGCCTCGGCAATCTCCTCATGGGACAACTTTCCCATGTTAATCAAGCGCAGCGCGATTTCTTTTGAATTTCGCAGCGCCACTTCGTTTCTCATGTCCTCCATTGCCTTACACATTGCTGTCACTCCTTCCTCGCTGTTTTTGAAATAGTTTGCTCTGTCTGCCAGTTCCTTGTAGTGCATATCCTTGGGATCGACGCAGAAGAAATCGTGCATCAGCAGTCCCAAGTCCGTCGCGCTGTTCCTATCTTCTCCGTTGACATAGATGATATGCGCGCCGTCGTTGAACGGTTTGCCGAGCCCCTTGATGCAGCGGTCAATCACATACAGCGGCTGGTTTCCGTTCAGTACGTCATGCTCCGTGATGAAGATCACACAGGTTTCCGGGAGATTCTCGAAATTTTTACCGACCTCCGGCACGTTTGCGTCGAGAAGGCTGCTGTGGAATCTGGCGCGTCTCGGCGACGCCCCTGCGTCCGCGCGCTGAACTTCCACGTCATATTCCTTGTTCTCGCTGTCGACCGCGTCGATATCCAGGCACACGCTTCGCCCTTGCAGATTCTTCATCAGCTTTTGCGTCTGTACGCGCCTGACGATCAGATCCGGCTTATCCATTACGATGCGGAGCAGAAGCTCGGTGCATTCAATGTTGTCCGCAAAGCACACTGTCATAAAATCATCGTCGATCAGCCGGAATCCGCGGATGCGCTGCAAGTCCTCCTCGTGCTGCCTTTCTCTGTCGAGCTCCGTCGGCATTCAACCACCTGCTTTCTTATTTGCATACTATCAGATTTGTTCGCCTTTTGCAACTTGAAAATTCTGCGCGCAGTTTTTTTATCGCATGGCTTGCTGCTGGGTATCACCTGATTTTGAACCGCTCCGCAGGCACTTTTGCAGTTACATATTCTGCTGCTGATACTTGTTGTTGAGCGCCTCCTCGTGGTCGTCCTCCCTGTGGCCGAGCGCGATGCGCTTGTCCTGCATCTCCTGCCGCCGTTTCTTATCGATCTGCAAGCCCATGTGGGTGCTGTCGGTGACGGCGTTGTCCTGGAAGATCCTGCTCATGTGGCGGAGCATCCGCAGCACCGCGGCGCCGGTGGAGGCGTTCTGCCAGTCGTTCCGATGGTCGAGGAAGTATTTGGCGTAGGTGTTGCCCTGCTCTGCCGACTGAGACAGATACCTGACCGCCCGCTCCATGTCCCGCGGTACGTCCCGTCCCATGAGATAGAGCTTGCCGAGGGTGTACTGCGCGTACTGATTCCCGTGCGCCGCCGCACGCCCGAGGTACGAGAGCGCCGTGTCCACATCCTTTGGCGCCTGCTCGCCCGTGAGGTAGACCTTGCCGAGCCGGTACTGCGCGTATTGATTTTCTTGCTTCGCGGCCCGCGCGAGCCAGTCGATGCCCTCGGCGGAGCGTCCCTGCTCCATCAGGAGCTTGCCGAGCGCGTACTCCGAGCAGTCCAGCTCGCGCGTCGCGGCGCGCCGGAACCACGCCTCGGCGGAAGCGGTATCCCGCTCCACGCCAAGGCCGTCGCGGTGGCATTTGCCGAGCTGGTGCGCGGCGACGGCGTAGCCCTCGTTCCACAGCTTTTCGAGCGCGGCGACGGCGTCACGCTTCTCGTCCGCGTCCGCCGCCTCGTCGTAGAGGACTTTCTTTGCCCTGCGGTATCGCTCCGCCTGCTCATAGACAGAGGGGGCTTTGGGGAGCGGATGCGGCGAATCGACATACTGCTCCTCGGTATCCTCCGGCTCGTCGTCCATCCGCTCGTCGTCGAACGCCGTGGGACGCTCCGAGAGCCGGAGCGCCTCGCGGATCACCATGTTCCGCACGGGCTTGAACTCCTTCTGCTGACTCAGCGGCTTGCGCTCCGGAAGCGCGCTGCTGTAGGTGCGGCAAACCTCGTCGCGCATCTCCTGCCACAGCGCGTATGCCTCGGCGACGCGCTCGTCGCGGGCGAGCTCGTCCACGATGGCGTCCACGATCCGCTTGGCCGCGGGCGGTAGGTAACCGTAGACCTTTTTGCCCTTGGCATCCTTGAGGCGCGCGGCGAGCTCGTCGGTGAGCAGCTCCAGCCGGTCGCTGTGGATCGTGCCGCTGCCCATGCTCTCGATGAGCTCGGACATCTTGCTCTCTGCCTCCTGCTGGAGCGTGTTGCGGTACTCCGTCTGGCGTTTGTAGGTTGAGATGAGATTCTGCTCGAAGAGGTGGCGCGCGAACGCGGACTTGACCGTGCGGATACCCTCTTTGGTAAGGTAGCCCTCCCTGGGATCGGTGGAGTAGACGATCATGTGGATGTGGTAGTTCACATCCTTTTCGTGGAGCGCGGCGTACCAGCGCAGATGGTCCGGCGCGATCTTGTAACCTTTTGCGATCTCGCTGGCGCAGGCATTGACCACCGCGCGCCAGTTCTCCACGTCGGTGTAGCCGAGACGCTCCGCGTCGGCGCGCCGAATGGTAACCACAGGAGTCCACACATTGCCCTGGTGGTTTGCCACCTCCCGCACGACGTCGGCGAGGTTCTGCACCTTGCCGTTCGCGTCCCACAGACCGTGGTCGCCGTCGCTTTGGACGCCGGGGCGGTGCGAGACGTAGTCGAGGAAGTTCTCGCGCTTCTCCAGCGTCAGGACGTACTGCTCCCAGAGCTGTTCGATGAGCGCGCCCGCCGTCTTGCGCGAGGGTGCGTCATGGTAGTCCTCGTACTCGAGGAGCTCACGGGCCTCCGGGAACTGCCGGAGCGCGCGTGCGATGAACGCCTCCTGCTTATCCGTGGGCGCGAGATCGGCGTCGTCGCCCCGGAGCAGTTCCACGCCCTCGCGCGTGGCGATGTAGCGCGTGCGGTTGGATATCCTGGCGGCGTCCTTGCCGCCCTTGAGGTAGGGCGAGATAAAAATGACGCGCGACACACCTCACCTCAGATCTGCCGCTGGACGTCGAGCGCGTTGTCGAAGCTGATCTGGCCGCAGGTCTCCTTGACCTCCTGCACCGCGAAAGCGCGCAGGGTTCGCCGGTCGGTCACGTCATCCGAGAAGTGCGCGGCGACCGTGTGGCAGACCATGTTGAGCTCGACGCACCACTTGAACAGCAGAGAGCGCATCCGGTTATTGTTGTTGTCGAGGATGCCCTTGATCATGTTGGAGAGCACCTCGCAGAGATACGACGAGGCGTCGCCGGTTTCGAGGTAGCCGAGATAGAACTCCAGCGCCTTTTCGGTGAACTCGCTGCGGCTTTGGCAGTTCGCCGCCGCCATCCAAGTGTCCATTTTCTGAATCGTTTCGGGCTTGAGCCACATCGTAGCTCCTTTTTTGTTTCTGTCCTTCATACTGTCCTCCATTTTCACTCCGCACAGCGAAAAGACGCCAGCAATTCCCAAACTGCGGGCATTTCTTCCTTTTGCGGTTCTGCCGCGGTGCGAAAAAACCGCCATCTGACGAAAAGCGGTGCGGATTCTTCGCTGAAAAAGCCCCGCATTGCGGGGCTTTGTGGGCGGCCAGCGCCGCAATGCGGTGCGGGCTTTTATCCTGTGCATTTTCCTCGTCCTCCGTGCGCGCTCCAAACCCTGCCGAAATTGGGGCAACACGCCCTCGCTCCGGCTTGCGGGTGCTGGGAGCCGCACTCGGCGAACCGTTCCGACACAGGCGCGACAACGGCGCGACGCGGCGTCAGCACATCATCTGCGACATTCCTATGCCGGGAGCTGGCTGCGTCTGCTGCGGCAGCTCCTTGCCCGCGAGGTAGCCGAGCAGTTTTTCCGTGCGCTCTGCGTTGCTCTCATAGTTCTTTCGGTCCGCGTGGTAGGCCGCTGTGCTGACGTCCCTGACGGCGAACGCGCGCCAGCCCTCCGCCGCATCCAGCGAGGCGAACGTGCCAGCGTCGAGGTCGATATCGAACGCGCCGACCACGCGCCCGGTGTTCTCACGGCGCTCCTGTGCGTAGGTGTTGAACGTATCCTGCGGGATGTCCGTTGCCGTTGCATAGTAGTGCCGGAAGTCCGAGCCGGTGTTTTCCTCGCGGTTGTAGTGGCGCATCGAGCGCGCCGCGGCGAGGAGGTCGATCGGCTGCTCCACAAGGAAACAGTTCTGCTCGCCGCGCTCGGTCACGCGGAACACAGAGAAGCGGCGGTCGGCCTCGCGCTGCGCCTCCCGCTCCTTACATTCCTCGTATACTTCTTTGCTGATCTGCTCGTACTCGTAATCGGGGAGCAGATGGTTGCACAGCTCGTCGATATAGTCCTCCAACCGTTCCGGCAAGGTCTCGTTCTTGAGGTGGCGCTCCAGCGCGGCGTACCATCGCTCGTCGAGCCACAGCACGATTTCTCTACTGCTCATGACGTTCCTCCTTCGTGTGTTCCGCCTGCTTGCCGGGGACGGAAACGGGCGCGGGCCTCGGCGCGGGGGCTGCCGGACGCTTGGGCTTTGTGGAAGCACCCTTGCGCTTGCTGTCGATGTAGCCGCGCATTTGCTCCGGCACCTTCTTTTCGTACAGCTCCGTGAGCATACGGTCCAGCTCTTTTTGCGCTGTGGTATTCTCCTGTGAGAGAAAATAGTTCAGCACGTCGAGCCTGTCCGGTTCGATGCTGACGGTCAATTCCGTTTTCTCCATGTGTCCCTCCGTATCAGCTGTAGTGGATATATGGCACCTGAAGCCAGTGGGTGAAGTGCCGTTCCGCGAGCTTCGTTTTGACCACGCCGCTGCTCGTGCCGCGCGCCTCGACCACATAACCGCCGCCAACGTAGACGCCGATGTGCCCGTTGCACCAGACGGCGAGGCCGGGGACTTCGGGGATGGTGTCGATGGTCCCCTTGACCGTGGCGGAGTAGTACATCTGGTTCGCACCAACGTCCGGCATCCCGTTTGTGCCGTACTTGATCTTCAACTCGTCGGGATCGAACCAGCCGTAACTTTTGATGAGTCCGACGCAGTCTGCGGTTCTGCCGCCGAGCCACTTCGAGCGGATGATGCTCTCGTAGCCACCTACCATCTCAGGGTACTGTGCCTTGAGCTGCTGAAGCTGCTGCTCCGTCAGCACATAGCCGAAGCTGCCCCACACATAGCCCCAGCCGGAGCGCCAAGCATACTCGGCATAGGCGGCGAGGTCAGCGGCGTTCTTTGTGCCGGGGTCGGAGAGAATGGAGGCGTCAAGGTCGATACTCGGATCGGTGCCGCGCTCTCCGCCGCCGTCGCCGCCGCTCTCTGCGGAGCCCGCGATCATCGTGTAGACGTGGTCAATATTGCTCCTGTCCTCGTCCGTAATCCCTCGTCCCAGCAGCGCGGCGACATTCGCGTAGGACGCTTCGAGCGACAGCGGCACGGTCACAGTGTAGGTTTCCTCCGTCGTGGTCGTCTCGCCGGTCTCCTCGTTCGTCACCACGACCGTGCGCGTACGGGTCTCGGTGGTGTAGAAGCATTCAGCGAAGTTGTTCGCGGCGCGTTCCGTGGGAGCGTCCTCACCAAAGCAGAGGACATAAAAAACAGCCTGCACCCGCGAGAGGTCCACCACGGTTTCCTCGGCTTGCGCGTTGGCGGCGGTGACCGCCGAAGCCAGAAGAGAAAAAGCCTCGCGCATTTTTTGAACGTGCTCCCGATATTCCTCCGGCACCTCGTCGCTGAACGCCACGTCGGTGAATACCGCCTCGACCGCCGCGTTGTTGTGCTGTGCGCCGCCGTCACCCAGGGAGCAGAGGACCGCGATGATGAGGATGAGCGGAGAAAACACGGCGACGAGAACCAAGCCGACTGTTTTGCGCCCGCGCTCGTCGGAGAGCACCGCGGCCGCCGCTTTAGCAATGATCGCCGCCGTGCTCATTGTGCCAGCCCTCCCATTGTCATTCCCTGCGCCGGGGCCTCGGCGAGCGCGGCGGCCTGCTCCTGCGGATGGATGCTCTGCCAGTATTCTTTAAGGGCAGAGAGGGTTTCGCTGCTCCTGTCTCCGGTATCATGCGCGTCTGCCCATGCGGTATACTTCTCCACATCCAAGCCGCGTCCCAGCAGCATCTTCGCGCAGTCCAGCGCGCCGTTCCTGACGCACACGTCGAACGCACCGTAGTCCTCAACGGGTACCTTCAGCCCATTTTGGATGAGAGTCTCAGCAATCCACACATTGCGGTTTGCCGTCAGACAGTGAAGGATCTCCCACGCTCTGTCACCGCAAGGCGCTCCCTTTTTGACCAGCTCATCGAGAAGACGGTAGCTGTCCGAGGGATGGATCGCCGCGCAATAGAGCAGGTCCGGCGAAGCCGCCTCGATCCATACGTTGGGTGCCTGATGCAAAAGCTCATGCGCCATAGCGCGGTTTTCGCCGATTGCGTGTTGTATGACTTCGCCGTAGTAGTCCGCGCGGAAGGGCTGCATCCGCTCCATCGCGTTCTCCATAAGGAACTGAACGCGCTCGGTATCGCCGACCTCCACTGCGCGTCGGCTGGCGGTCAGGTATGCCACGTCGGAGAATGTCTTGTTGTCGATGAGCAGGCAGACCGTCATCTTCCTGCCGACCGCTCCCGCGCGGCCCGCCGCCTCCACGAGCAGCTCGTCCGTGCGGTCCGGTACTCTGGAGGACAACTCCTTGAACGCTTCCAGCTCACCGTCGCGGATTGCCAGCATCGTCCGGTCGAAGTCGCTGATGCGGAGCGGACGTTCGCCGACCGTGTCCATGTACTGCGTGATGCTCCCGACCATGCGCCGCAGGAGCTGCTCCGTGCTGTCAATCTCGCTGACGAGCTTTTCGCGCCGGTCGATGAGCGCGTCGATGAACAGCTTTTGCTCTTTCGGCGTGAGGTTGAGGATCATGTCGTTGTCTTTTTCCTGCTCGCCGAGACGCACATAGCGTTCATAGGTTCCGTGGTCGCCGTGGAACGCTTTTGTGATGGCGGAGGAGATGAGGAACATCCGGTCGAGGTCCGCACCGGTATCACCAAGCGTCTTGCCGGTGAAGAAGCTCCGCGTAACGCTCTTGCCGTCCTCGAACCATTTGAGGTATGCGTCGAGATAGACGCCCTCGCTCTCGCCGTAGTCGGTGGTGACAAAAAAGCCCGCGTCCCGCGGAAGCAGCTTTCCGTTCTTCCATTCAGGCGCAAGCTCAAAATATTCGTCCGGCAGCAGCCCCATACCGTCGAGCCGCTGTTTGAGTTCCTCAAAGACCTCGACGGCACTGCGCATGCCGACGAATTCGGTGTAGTGCGGATCATCCTCCTTGGGACGCCAAATATCTGTTTCGATGGGTTTCATCTTTATGAATCACTCCATTTTCTATTTGCACAAAAGAGGAGGCTCCGTTTCCGAAACCTCCTCTGTGCATATTCGATTGTGACTTGTTATACTCGCACGACGTAGTCCGCCTTGCGCGGTTTGGGCTGCGGATGCTCGCAGTCGGCGTAGCCGAGCGCGATGGACGCGACACCGACCAGCGTTTCGGGCAAGTCCCACTTGCGGAGCAGTTCCTTGCCCTCCGGCAGCTCGAACATCTGCTTGCAGCGATGAATCCAGCATGAGCCGAGTCCCGCGGCGTAGGCTGCGTTGAGCATATTCGTGCAGACCGCCGCACCGTCCAACTCATGCGTCATGCACTGCTCTGTCTCAAAAATCAGCAGGATTGTCGGCGCGCCGTAGTACGGGTGCGCGTCGGGCTTGTTAAGCACCTTCGCGTTCAGCGCGTCCACCGCGGCGACGTTTTCCGGGCTCTGCACGGCCACGATCTGCACGCCCTGGGTTCCCGCGCCGGTGGGGGCGTAGGTGCCCGCCTCGGTCACGACGTTCAGTTCCGCCTCCGTAATCTGTTCAGGCTTGAACTTGCGGATGGCGCGACGGTTCTTCAACACTTCCAACGCTTCGGTTTTCATGATGTTCTGCCTCCTCATAATTTGTCAAGCATCTGCTGTGCGTGCCATTGTCTGTGTTTTGAGAAGAAGCGCGGTCATC
>JAFZQQ010000147.1 GCA_017620315.1 Oscillospiraceae bacterium
CAGGTGGGAACGCGCATGGACATGCCGGTCAGCTTGCCGTTGAGCGCGGGCAGGACCTTACCGACAGCCTTCGCGGCGCCGGTGGAGGAGGGGATGATGTTCTGCGCCGCAGTGCGGCCGCCGCGCCAGTCCTTAACAGAGACGCCGTCGAGGATCTTCTGGGTCGGAGTGACAGAGTGAACGGTGGTCATAAGGCCTTCCTTGATGCCGAAGTTCTCCTGCATGACCTTGGCGATGGGGGCGAGGCAGTTGGTGGTGCAGCTCGCGTTGGAGACGAAGGTCATATCCGGGGTATACTTGTCGAGGTTGACGCCGCAGACGAACATCGGGGTGTCGTCCTTCGCGGGAGCGCCCATGATAACGTGCTTCGCGCCGACATTGATGTGCGGCTGCGCCAGCTCCTTGGTGAGGTTGAGACCGGTGGACTCGGTGACGATATCGGCTCCGACGTCACCCCAGTGGAGGTTGTTAGCGTCCTTCTCACAGAAGACGGGAACCTTCTTGCCGTTGATGATGAGGTTGTTGCCGGAAGCCTCGACGGTGCCGGGGAACTTGCCGTGCATGGAGTCGTATCTCAGAAGATACGCCAGATACTCGGCGTCGCACAGGTCGTTGATGCCGACGATCTCAACGTCGGGGTGGGACAGGCTGCAGCGATAGATCATGCGGCCGATGCGGCCAAAACCGTTGATTCCTATTCTCGTGCTCATAATCACATTTCCTTTCAATCAAATGGAATATATCAAACGTATGGTACATTCAGTATTATATTCTTTTTTTCGTGTAATGCAAGAGGATTTTGGAAAAAAAATGAGATTTGACAAATTTGTTGTTTTTTCGCCAGAACTCTGATACTATGTATAGCGCCAATAGGGCATTTGGACAAAAATACCGCTCCGCCCGGCGCAGCTAACGCGCCGAAATGCGGAATATATATGGTAGCGGCATCAAACAGAAACGCTCCGAAAGGAGGATACGCCGGATGAAATACTCAAAAGATGAGCTGCGCATGATCGGCGAGGTGCTGCCGAGCATCGCAAAGCAGCTTCGCGCCAATATGGCGACCGTATACATTGCGGCAACAAAGCTCACGCCGACCTCGGCAAGGGAACAGGACGAAAAGGTGGACAAGTACGCCGCCGCCCTCTCGCAAAGCTACTTCAGAATGTGCCGGCTTGTGAACAACATGTCCGACGCGCACCTGCTTGCAGGCTCAGGGCGTTTCGCCTTGCTGTCGAACGGCGACGTCGTCGACACCGTACGCAAGGTGTACGAGCAGGCAGAGCCTCTGTTTGAGGGCGAAGGCGTCACGCTGGAGTTTTCAAGCAACAAACCGCGCTGCATCATTCGCATGGACGGCGACCTGATCCGAAAGATGATGCTCAACCTTCTTTCAAACGCGCTGAAGTACACCCCGCGCGGCGGAAGGGCCGAAGTCCGCGTTCGCGTGACCGAACACAGCGTTTTCATCTCTGTTTCCGACACAGGCAGGGGCATCGCGCCGGAAGAGCTTGAACGCGTGTTTGACCGCTTTCTCGACGTTGACCCGCTCGCCCCGCCTCCAAAGGGTATCGGACTCGGGCTCGCGCTCTGCCGACGCATAGCCGAGGGTCACGGCGGAGCCATAGTCGCTGAATCCGAGGAGGGCAAGGGCGCGCGCTTCACCGTGTCGCTTTTGAACGAGCGCTCCACGACCGTAACGATGCGCCAGAGCACCGCTCCCACAGGCAGCGGCTTTGACCCGACGATGGTTGCCCTTTCCGATGCGCTGGGCTTGGACGCTTTCTCATATCGATATCTTGACTGAGGGGGCACAGTGATGGCTGAAAGAGTACTGATTGCTATGAGCGGCGGCGTGGATTCCACAGCCGCCGCGCTTTTGCTGTGCCGAGCGGGCTATCGCTGCAGCGGCGCAATGCTCAAGCTTTATTCCGGTCCTTCCGCGGAGAACGGCTGCTGCTCCGCGGACGACGCGGAGGACGCGCGCGCTGCGGCCGCAAGCCTGGGAATGGATTTTTATGTGTTCAACGAAACCGCACGGTTCGAGCGTGAGGTCATGGACAGGTTTGTCGACTCTTACCGTTCCGGACGGACTCCCAACCCCTGTATCGACTGCAACCGCTTTCTGAAGTTCGGCGCGCTGCTCGACCGTGCGCTCACGCTCGGCTACGACTATATCGCCACAGGGCACTATGCCCGCGTGCACCGCGAGGACGGGCGCTTTCATCTGCTGCGCGGGACAGACCGAAGCAAAGACCAGAGCTATGTTCTCTATCAACTCACTCAGGCGCAGCTGTCCCATCTGCTGCTGCCCATCGGCGAGTATGACAAACCCTCCGTCCGCGCTCTTGCCGCCGAGGCGGGGCTCAGAAATGCCGACAAGCCCGATTCACAGGATATCTGCTTTGTGCCCGACGGGGATTATGTAAACTTCCTCAGAGAGTACGGCCATCTTGAGCTGCGCGAGGGCGATTTTGTGGACAGCAGCGGCAGAGTGCTGGGACGGCACCGCGGGCTTGAGGCGTATACCACCGGGCAGCGCAAGGGCCTGGGCGTCAGCGCGTCGGGCAGGCTGTACGTCATATCGAAGGATGCGAAAACGAACACCGTGCTTCTCGGAAACGACTCCGACCTGTTCTCCCGTTCTCTCTCCGCCTCGGATATGAATTGGATCGAGCCGGAGCCCTCCTCTCCGCTGCGCGTCACTGCCAAGACCCGTTACAGCCAGACGGAAGCCCCCGCGACGGTCACTCCCCTGCCCGGCGGCGCGGCGCGCGTCGACTTTGACGAGCCGCAGCGCGCGATAACCGCGGGGCAGGCGGTGGTGCTTTATGACGGCGAGCGCGTTGTCGGCGGCGGCACGATAGAAAAGGCATTGCCGCCAAACGGCGTATGATACCGGTACGGCTCCGGAGCTCTCGCGTAATATAAAATTAGTATTGAATTTTCCGCAGGTTTGACTATAATATACATATCTTCCCAAAAGGGATAGAAACAAAAGGAGGAACAAGATGAAGAAGTTTTTGAGCCTGACTCTTGCGCTGTGCATGATCCTCGCCCTTGCCGCCTGCGGCAGCAAGCAGGCAGAGCAGCCCGCGCAGAGCTCCAACACCCCTGCCGAAACGCAGAGCACGACCCCGGCCGCGGCCGAGCCCACGCCCGCCCCGGCTGACACCACGAAGTCCCCCGCTGACTACACCGGCACCCTGACGATCTATTCCCCGCACGACTCCGACCCCCTGAACGACGGCGTCAAGGCCTTTGAGGAGGCCTATCCCAACGTCCACGTCGAGGTCATCGCAGACGGCACCTCCAACCTGGTCAACAAGATCGGCGCGGAGTCCGCGAACCCGATCGCCGATGTCCTCTGGGGCGGCGGCGCCGACACTCTGGCTGCTTACAAGGACTACTTCCAGCCCTACAAGCCCAGCTGCATCGACCTGATTGACTCCAGCCTCTATGATCCCGAGTATTACTGGATCGGCGAGTCCCCGCTGCCCATGGTGTTCATTGCCAACACCGACAAGATCCCCGAGAGCGACATCCCGCAGACCTGGAAGGATCTGGCGAATTTCGACACTGCCAAGTACGGCAAGATCGCCATCGCCGACCCGACCTCCTCCGGCTCCGCTTTCACCCAGCTTTGCACCATGATCTTCCTGTACGGTCAGGAGTCTGACGACTATGCCGCCGGTTGGCAGCTGGTCAGCCAGATCATCCCCAAGCTCGAGGTCAAGAACTCCTCTTCCCTTGCGCACAAGGACATCTTCGCCGGTGAGAATGCCGTCGGCATCACGCTGGAGAAGGCTGCCATCAAGTACACCGACAGCTTTATGAAGATCGTCTATCCGACCGACGGCACCTCCGCTGTTCCCGATGGCGTCGCCATCGTGAAGAACTGCCCGAATCTCGAGCTTGCGCAGCTGTTCGTCGAGTTCGTGCTCGGCAAGGACTGCCAGACCCGCCAGAACGCCGAGTGGGGCCGTCGTCCCATCCGCGGCGACGTGACGCCGGTCGGCC
>JAFZQQ010000148.1 GCA_017620315.1 Oscillospiraceae bacterium
CCCTCATCGCAGAGGGAATCGAAATCGTAGCCGTCGCGGCGGGCGTTGACAAAGCGGGGGAGCCATTCAAGGCTGATGAACCCCGCCTTCCTGCCGAAAAACTTGCCGTAGGCGACGCAGCGGCTGCGGGCGATGAGCTCCCGCCACTCCCACGGGTCCTGTTCGACGTCTCCCGTCCACCAAAAGTCGGGGGAGACGTGTTCCTCGACGGAGAAGCCATTTATGTTATTCCCGAAAAGCGGCAGGAACCCGACCTCGTTGACCCAATTCACCAGCTCCTGCCATGTGCGGATGCGGCAGGGGTCGTCCCATGCAAGCCCCCGCATGATCCATTCGCCGTTTTCCACGCTCATCGCATGCCCTCACTGTTATCGCTCATAATGATCCCGTGATCCTCACACCGCCACGTTTCTTGCATGCTAATCATTGTAACATGTGTTTGCGTACATTTCCACCCTGTCCGCGAAAAAGTATTTGACCGTCCGATCTGCTTCGCACGCGCGATGGAGTACGCGAAGAGGCGCAGCCTGAGCGTGGAACGGCTTGACCGATCCGTATAATAAACGCATCAAAAATGCCTTTTCAACCGCCGCCGTTTGTGATATACTGCCATTCGGTGGAATTATGACGGGCTAATGATGCGGGGACGCCCCCGCGCCCATGCCGGGACGGTGAATATCCCCGCCGGCACGGGCAAAATCGCCGACGTCGCCTTCAAGGGCTGCTATGCCGTGACCGGCTTTGCCGTGGCGGAGGGGAACACGGCATTTTCCGCCCGGGACGGCATGCTGCTGAACGCAAGAGGGGACCTGCTCGTGCTGTGCCCCCATGCCCCGCTGTGCGCGGCGTGGAGCGAAAAGGCAGACTGAACAAACCGCGCAAGGCAAGGGAGAATTAAAGCTATAGAACGGGAACTGAAATAAAAGAAGGATTGCATAAGCCCGATGGCGAAATATGCATTTGGAGAGTCCTATGAGAGAATCCATTCTTAAAAATACGGCCAAAGCCTGCTGCGTGATATTCTGCGTTCTGCTTGCCGTACACGCGTTTGAGGCGATCGTCCTGCGAACGGACGAGACCTTTTTCGGCGAAAACTTCATCAACAAGCTGTTCGGTATTCTCATTCTCTGGCTCATATTGCGAACGCTGCAATGGAAATGGAGAGACGTCGGCTTTTCGGAGCGCGGTTTCGCGCGAAACCTTGCCCGCGGATTCCTGCTTGCCGCCGCGGTGTTCTCGGTTGCCTACGCCGTTGAGTTTCTCGTTTTGAAGGGGCAGGGGCATACCGTCCGCCTTGACGTCTTTACGACGGGCTTTTCCCTGACGGGCGCGGCGACGGTGCATCGCGGCGCGGGCTTTATCCTGATGTGTGTTTTTTTCAACGTGATCAATGTGATCATGGAAGAGGGCACGTTCCGGGGCCTCTTCTACGAGCTGCTGAAAACCGACCGTTCCGTGAGGGCTGCCGTCCTGATCCAGGCGCTTCTGTTTGGGGTCTGGCACGTTGTCACGCCCCTGCACAATCTGGTCGACGGCGAGCTTGACGTTGTCGGCTTTGCTGGCCTTAGCATCGGTTACATCATCCTTGCGGGGATCATGGGCGTCAAGTGGGCGCTCATGTACCGGATGACAGGAAGCCTTTATGCGGGTATGGCGGATCACTTCTTCAACAACTGCATTGCGACAAATCTTCTGCATCTGTCCACGGAAAGCGGCACGGATGAGCTGATGCTCGTTCGGGTGCTGATCGCGCAGCTGCTCTCGTTTTTTGTTGTTTTGGCGGCGAGAAAAACCCGCTTTCGGGAAAAGGACGGATCATATATGGAAAGGCGGGGCAACTGAACCCCGCCTTTTTTCATAGTATCGTTTGTCGGCGCTTCTCCGTTTCCGGTTTTCTACGGCTCCACGTCTATCCTTCCGTTGACCTTTACGCCGCGCGTAACGATCATCTGCGCCGTCCGCGCGTCGCCCGTCAGGCTGGATCCGTCCTTGAGCTCAACAAGGCCGCTCACATTGAGATTGCCGCGGATCGGCCCGCTGCTTTCCACAGCCTCCGCGCGGATATTCCCGCGGACCGACGACGCCCGATCCACCTCGACCTTGCCCGACGCCGTTACGTCGCCGGTCAGCGTCGCGCCCACGAGCCGCAGATCGTGCGCGGCGATGGAGCTCACCGTGTTCGCGTGGATGATGACCGTGCCGTCCGACGCGATCTCGCCTTTAAAATCGCCGACGATCTCCACGTCGCTGTCGGAGCGCAGCGTACCCTCGATGACGGTGCCCGCCGCAAAATAGGTCGTGTTAGCCCTGCGCGGCGGCACGCCGGCGTCCGCAAAATACGGCTTCGGCGGAGGGGGAGGCACGGGAGCCGGTTCGGGCTCCGCGACCCTCTGCGTCGGCGCGGGAGGTTCGACCGGCGGTTCGCTGTTTATACCAGCCGCGGCGGATGCGTCCGTGACCTTCTGCGGCTCACCTGCGTCCTTGTTTTTTCCGAACAGCTCCGCCATAGCGCGACCAAAGCTGTCCTGCTTATTCTCTGTCTTGCTCATTTCCAACACTTCCCAAATTTACACCTTCATCAATGCCGCAAGCAGCACAAGCAGCAGCGCGCAGATCCCAACAAAAAGCCCCCACATTTCCGGGTACTCGTCAAATCTGTTGCCGCCGCGCTTTTTTCCTAACATTATTTACGATCCCCCATGCTATAAAATTTTTATCCTATTCTACAACAAGGGGCGTTCATAAGCGTTACAAAAAGGGGCTGTTTTTGAAGAATCGCATTATTTTTTCGACATACCGCGGCTTCAGCGCTCAGCTTTGCGCTCCGCGGCCCAAAACCGTGTGGATCGCGCGCTATGCCTTTTTGAAATGCAGCTGCGCGTTGGTCAGCTCCGCCCAGCTGTAGTCGATCATATATTGCCCCTGAAAGGCGTTGACCGCGCGTATGTCGCCCGCGAGCATACGGTAATAATCACAGTCCAGAAGCTCACGGCGGACTGCGATCTGACGCCGTTCCCGGATCAGCACTTGCTCCATGCCGATCTTTCCGAGCGTGACGCGAAGATCGTGGATGATCAGGCGGATGCGTCCTCTTGCCGCGTTCATGTCCGCATCGTTTTCCCACAGCGCGGCGGCGATCTCCTCGGCGGAGCAGGCGCGGCCCTCGCAGTCGATGAGAAAGGCAAGCAGCTCCTTGCTCTGCCGGCGCTGAAAAATGAC
>JAFZQQ010000149.1 GCA_017620315.1 Oscillospiraceae bacterium
CTTCAGGTTTTTGGGATCCGGCTCGCAGAAGCAGCGGATCGCCTTGCCGTTGATGATGATGTGGCTGTCGTCATAGTCGACGGTACCGTCGAACTTGCCGTGCATGGTATCGTATTTGTACATGTAAGCGAGATAGTCCGGCTCGCAGAGGTCGTTGATCCCGACGATCTCAATGTCCGGATGCTGCAGCGAGCAGCGCATGATCATGCGTCCGATGCGGCCGAAGCCGTTGATGCCGACTTTGATTTTTCCCATTTTGATTCCCTCCGTAAAAAGTAATGAATGGATGAATTAAAAAGCAAACTGCTTTGCTTACAGGAATAAGGATCACTCGTCCACGCGGTCGACGCTGCGGGAGAAGGAGACGCCGTCCTTGTGGAGATAGACGTCCAGCCGCACGCGGTCTGCCCGGATCAGGCTCTGGGTGAACTCATAGCACATGCCGCTGACGTCAAAGGTGCGGCGCTGGACGGCGAAGCCGCAGCTTCCCGGCTTGCAGTGCAGCAGCTCGCCCTCGGCGCGTCCGATCACGACGGCCTCATAGCTGTCGACGGCGTTGGCCGGGACGACGCCGACGTCGTAGAGCAGACTGTAGAAGCTCCGGGTGCGCAGCAGCTCCCGGGTCAGATTCGGGTAGAGCGCGCAGGGATAGAAGCTGGTCTCCAGGATCAGCGGCTCGTCGTTGACGTTGCGGATGCGGGTAAAGCGAAAGACCATCGCGTCAGGGTTTTTCAGCTCCAGCACCTTGACGATGTCCGGCGTCGGGGTGATGATCTCGAACTCAATGAGCGTGGAGGACGGGGTCATGCCCCTGGAGCTGATCTCGTTGGTGAAGGAATAGACGTTCTCTGTCCGTCTGCGCACCTTGGGCGCGGCCACGAAGGTCCCCCTGCCCTGCTTGCGCACCACGAGCCCCTCGGATTCCAGGATGCCGATCGCCTGGCGCACGGTGCTGCGGGAGACGTCGAAGGCGCGGCAGAGCTCCGCTTCGCTGGGCAGCAGCTCACCGGTGGTCAGCGTGCCGGCGGAGAGATTGCGCTTGACGATGTTGACGATCTGGGAATACAGCGGGATGTCGCTGTCGAGCGAGAGCTCGCTCAGCAGGATCGGGTTGCTTTCCATAGGGCGCATTGTCCTCCGCGTCTGTCTAATAGATGTATTATAACGCGGCAGTGCGCGTTTTGCAACGATAAAAGAATGAAGTTTCACGCTGCATACGGACAAGCAAAAACTCCGTTGGGCGCGATGCTCACATCGCGCCGTTATCAAGGTGCATTCCGACGGAAAATGGAAAAGGGCCGTGGCAATCACAGAATTGACCAGAACGATTGCGCCGGGGAGCGGTTTGCTCCCCGGCGCTTTGGATACTGCTGTGTTTTAATATGCGATGCTCAGGGTCGCGGTCGCGCTCGTCACCGTGTAGCCGTAGCGGTCGGTGACGACGCAGTAGACCTGCCTGCCGTCGCGCTCCGCCGTCATGATGAGGGAGTAGGTGTCGCCCGTATAGATGCTCTTGCTCCACTTCTTCGCGCCCGCGTTGCGGAAGTACCACTGATACGTCAGATCGCCCTCGCCATCCGCGGCGACGGTGGTCACGGCGGTCTGGCCCTCCAGCGCGGAAGCATTTGCGGGCTCGGTGAGGATGGTGGGGCCGGTGTAGCCCGCCGTGACGTTCATGTGCAGGGTGACGGGCTCGCTCTCGGCCTTCGCGCCGTAGCGGTCGGTGACGACGCAGTAGACCTGTCTGCCGTCGCGGTCCGCGCGCATGCTGAGGGTATAGGTGTCGCCCGTGTAGATGCTCTCGCTCCACTTCTCCTTGCCCGCGTTGCGGTAATACCACTGATAGCTCAGATCGCCGTCTCCCGCGGCCGCGACGGTGGCGACGGCCTGCTCGCCGGGCCCAACGGTGACGTCGCCCGACTGGGCCGTGATGCTCGGCTTCACATAGCCATTGGGATAGGCATAGCCGATGGTGACGGTCTGGCTCGTGGCCTTGAAGCCGTAGGCGTCGCTGACGACGCAGTAGATCTGGCGTCCGTGGCGACTGAGGTTCATGGCGCAGGCATAGGTGTCGGTCTTGATGCTGCTCTTGATCCAGGTCACGGAGTCCGCGTTGCAGTAATACCACTGATAGCTCAGTTCGCCGTAACCCGTGGCCGCTACGGTGACCGAGGGCATTTTGCCGGGCTCCACGAAGCAGTTCGCGGCATCCTGCGTGATGACGGGATATACGTAATCCGCCGGCAGCACTACGGAAAGCGTGGCCGTGCGGGTGGTGACGGTGCGGCCCTCGTCGTCGGTGACGACGCAGTAGACCTCGCGGCCGTTGCGCTCCCCCTTCATGTTGAGGGTATAGGTGTCGCCCTTGTAGACGCTCTTGCTCCACTTCTCCGCGTCTGCGTTGCGGAAGTACCACTGGTACGTCAGCCCCTCGCCCTCGGCGACCACGGTGGTGCTGGCGAGCTCGCCCAGCGGGGCCGCCGCGTCCGCGGGCTGCTGCGTGATGGTGACGGGTGCATAGTGGATGTAGGCGTTTAGGAGTCCGCTATTGGAACTGTCAATTGCGATATCCTCCCACTGCGCCCTCGTGCCGCCGTAGTAGACATTGGTCAGACTTCCGAAAGCATTCACTCCGATTCTCGTCACGCTTTTCGGTATCGTCACGCTGGTCAGACGGCAATCGCTGAAAGTCCTGTTCCCGATGCTCGTAACGCCCGATGTAATCAGCAAAGCGGAAATCTGATCACGATACCAGTACCAGGGAGTATAATCATAAAACCCGGCACAAATCCCATCATAATTCCATATCTCCCCGTTGCCGGAGATCGTCAGCAGCCCGTCCTCGTCCAGCGTCCATGTCAGGTCGTTGCCGCAGTCGCCTGAGGCGATTATGCCGGGTATGGTGGGTCCGGCAGGATCGACATAGTGGATCGCGGCGTTGAGCAGGGGATCGTTGTAGGGCTCGATTTCGATCTGTTGCCACTCCTCCGCCGTGCCGAGGAAATAAACGTCTGTCAGGCTGCTGCATCTGTCGAATGTGGATGCCCACACAAAACGCAGCTTGTTTGACAGCGTTACGCTCTCCAGAGCGGTGCAGCCGAAAAAGGCGGAATCTCCGTAGGAGCGTACGCCCTCCATGGCAACGTTTTTCAGCTTGATGCAGCCCCAAAAGGCGGCATCCTGAATCTCCGTAACGCTCGCCGGGATCGTTACGCTCTCCAGACTCTCGCAGTCCCGAAAGGCATAACACCGGATTACGGTCACGCTCACCGGGATCGTTACACTCTCCAAACTGCTGCAGCGGTAAAAGGATTCATCGCCGACGCCGGTCACACCCAGCGGGATCGTCACGCTCACCAGACTGCTGCAGTCGCGAAAAGCGAAACTGCCGATGCTGGTCACGCCGCTTTCGATCACTGCCTCGGTGATGCTGCTCCTGTAGGGATACCACGGGCTACCGACGTAATGACTGAATTCCTTCATTGCTCCCGTGCCGCTGATGGTCAGCTTGCCCGCGTCGTCCAGCGTCCAGGTCAGGTTCGTCCCGTCTCCCTCGCCCCCGCAGGTGCCGGAGGCAACGGTCCCTGTGGCCAGCGCCGCAGCGGGAAGCAGCCCGAAAAGAAGCAGGGCTGCCAGCAGCATTGCCGTCAACCGCGGCAAAAGGGTAGTTTTGCTTTTTCTCATCTTTTTTCCTCGCTTTCCAGTTATTCATTATCTAAATAGAGTTTTTATAATCCGCTTGCTATCTTGAGAAAATGTAAATGTCTAATCTTTACATATTATAAAGCTTTCCTCTTGTTGCTGTCAATACCACCTTTACATAAACTAAAGGGCAAAGGTGGTGTTCTGATGCAAGATAAGAAAGCGGATAACGTACGGATCGGCATACAGATCAAGCGCGCACGGGAAGCCGCGGGCTTGACACAGGAAAAGTTTGCCGAGCGCATTTCGCTTGCCGCGAAAAACGTTTCGGCGATTGAACGCGGTGCGGCGGGCTTCTCGGTGCCTGTGTTAATGCGGATCTGCGATGTGCTTGGCGTTTCCAGCGATACGCTGCTCTTCGGTGATCCTGCAGATTCGCAGTCAAGCAACACCGCATCCAATCTTGTTTGCAGACTGGACAAGCTGACGCCGGAACAACTTGAAATTGCAAAGGCGATCATCAACAAGCTGTTCGAAGCTTTTGCAACAGCTTCTGAATAAATACCATCATCCGATAAAAACGCGAAAAAAACTGTTGACAAGGCCTTGCGTGCCTGCTATTATGATTGGGCGCTCCAAAGACAGCAGGTGGCCGCGAGGCCGTAAGTCCTGCCGAGGACAGCATCAGTTTTATGATTGCTTTCTGTCCTTGTGTCTTTGCGGACACAGGGATTTTTCTTTTCCGGGCGCAAATACCATCGGAGGTGAAACCATGCCGAACGCAAAAGTCCTCAGCGAGAAGCAGGCGATCGTTGCGGCGCTGACCGAGCGCATCAGGAATGCCAGTTCCGGCGTGTTCGTGGACTACAAGGGCATCAACGTTGCCCAGGACACCGAACTTCGCACCGAGCTGCGCAAGAATGATGTGGAGTATTCCGTCATCAAGAATACCCTGACTCGTTTCGCGCTGGAC
>JAFZQQ010000150.1 GCA_017620315.1 Oscillospiraceae bacterium
AACAAGAACTATAAGTTCCGCTGCACGGCGACGGACAAGAGCGACACGTCCGTGAAGGGCACGTCCGCCGGTATTGCGCCGAAGGTCAAGAGCAGCGCTACGCTGACGGTAACGGCGAGCACGACGGCGGTTGCGATCGGCGAGACGGCGAATTTCACCGCGACGGTGACCGGCGGCTCCGGCAACTACACGTACAAGTGGGAGATCTCGAAGGATGGCGGCTCGACTTGGGCCGGTACTTCCGCGACGGGCTCTACCACCAAGACGCTGAGCATCAAGCTGAGCGATACCAACAAGAACTATCAGTTCCGCTGCACGGCGACGGACAAGAGCGACACATCCGTGAAGGGCACGTCCGCAGGTATTGCGCCGATCGTGAAGTCCGCAACGGTCACCACGACCAACAAGAGCGGTACGGTCGAATACAAGGACGGTGTGATCAAGGCCGGTAAGGCCAGCAACATCGCAGACGGCGGCCAGTATTTCGTGCTTGTAGTCAAGGGCAAGGAGACGGAGTTCAACAGCAATTGGACTTCAAATCTCAACAATGTGCTCTATGTTGATCAGGTTGTTGGCGGGAAAGACGGTAAAATCAGCTTCAACGTTAATCCCAAGGAACTTGGAACCTGCACGATCTGGCTCTGCGGCACGTATGCCAATGGCAAGACCACTCAGGTCTTGATCGGCTATGTTACGGTTTCGAACTGATGACGGGCTTCCTCTTGCAAGGCAAGGGGACAAATGAATGCAATCTTACAACAGGACACCGGCGTATGCCGGTGTCCTGTTGTAAGAAAGAATAATAATGAAACAGATTTCACTTA
The DNA here is from genome assembly GCA_017620315.1 of Oscillospiraceae bacterium. GTDB lineage: Bacteria > Bacillota > Clostridia > Oscillospirales > Oscillospiraceae > Hominicoprocola. The sequence goes on from JAFZQQ010000150.1 coordinate 825, forward strand.
ATAACAAGACCATTCTCATAACCGGCGCAGCCGGGTTCATCGGCACGAACCTTGTGTTGCGTCTGCTCGGCGACCTCGACGGCGCACAGATTATCGGCGTCGATAACCTGAACGACTATTATGACCCCGCGCTCAAGGACTACCGACTGCGGCTCATTGAGGACGCGGTAAAGACGTCAGGGTCCTCGTGGACGTTCCTTTGCGGCTCCATCGCGGACAAAGCGCTCATAGAGCGCGTGTTCGCGGAGTATAAGCCCGGCGTCGTCGTCAACCTCGCGGCACAGGCGGGCGTGCGGTATTCCATCGATCACCCGGATGTATACATCGAGTCGAACATCATTGGCTTCTACAACATTCTGGAAGCATGCCGACACAGCTATGACGGCGGCGCAAAGGGCGTGGAGCATCTGGTCTATGCCTCCAGCTCGTCAGTCTACGGCGGCAACAAAAAGGTGCCGTTCAGCACCGACGACAAGGTGGACAACCCTGTGTCACTCTATGCCGCGACGAAGAAGTCCAACGAGCTTCTGGCGCATGCATACAGCAAGCTTTACAACATTCCGTCTACGGGTCTGCGGTTTTTTACGGTCTACGGCCCGGCGGGGCGTCCCGATATGTTCTACTACAGCGCGACGCAAAAGCTTGTGCGCGGCGAGACGATCCGGATATTCAACTACGGCGACATGAAGCGCGACTTTACCTATGTCGACGACATTGTCGAAGGCGTTGTGCGTGTGATGCAGGGGGCGCCGGAGCGCAAAACCGGCGAGGATGGGCTGCCGGTGCCGCCATATGCGGTATATAACATCGGCGGAGGACAGCCGGAGAATCTGCTGGACTTTATCACAACGCTGCAGGAGGAACTGGTCCGCGCGGGCGTGCTGCCGGAGGACTACGACTTCGAGGCGCACAAGAAGCTCGTGCCGATGCAGCCGGGCGACGTACCCGTAACCTACGCCGACAGCAAGGCGCTGGAGCAAGACTATGGCTTCCGCCCGAAGATCGGCATCCGCGAAGGACTTCGGAAATTCACGGAATGGTATAAGGAATACTACGGATAGAGAGGAACGTTTGCCGTGCGATGTGAGGAACGTTTTTTTGAGACTTATCATCGTGATGCGGAGGGGATCAGCTTTTCGCCCTACCGCATTTGCCCCATCGGTGCGCACAGCGATCACAATCTCGGCAAAATTACCGGACTTGCCATTGACAAGGGCATTCATATAGCTTACAGTGCCAAGAGAAATGGCGTGATAGAGATGTCCAGCCTGCAATTTCCGAAGCGGGCGCAGTGGCACATCCGTGAGATCGGCGATAAAACCGGCGACTGGGCTGACTATCTCCGCGGTGCAACGTGGGCGCTTGCCAAGAAGCACAGCCTCAATACGGGACTCTGCGGCGTAATAGAGGGCAGTCTGCCCATAGGAGGACTGTCGTCTTCTGCCGCTGTGATTCTTGCATATCTGAATGCATTGTGCAGAGCAAATGATATAAGGCTTGCGCCGCAGGAACTGATCGATATTGCCTTTGACGCTGAGAAGAATTATGTCGGCGTGAATGTCGGCACGCTGGACCAAAGCTGCGAGGTGCTCGGCAAAAAAAATTACCTGCTCTATCTGGACTGTGCGGATGACAGCTTTGAACTGATCCCGACTGCATCAGAGATGAAACCGTACAAAATTGCTATATTCTTCTCCGGCCTGGAGCACAGCCTTGCCGGGTCGAAGTATAATATGCGCGTGGACGAGCTGCGTTCCGGGGTGTATGCGCTTCAGGCGTATGCGGGCATGGATTACGGCAAGTTTGAGCAGGCAAACGCGAGAAACGTGCCATACGAGATCTATCTCAGATATAAAGACGCTCTACCGAAGCCATGGGCGAGACGCTGCGAGCATTGGTACACGGAGTTCCGGCGTGTCGAGGCGGGGGCTGAGGCCTGGCGCAGAGGCGATATAGAAGAGTATGGAAGACTGTCGTTCGAGTCGGGCTGGTCCAGCATACACAACTGGGAATCCGGCGCGCCGGAGCAGATCAAGCTCTATGAGATCATGCGCGAGACGTCGGGTATCTAAGGCGGACCTTTTTACGGCGCAGGCTTAAAGGGCTGCTGTATGGCGCTCATCGACCCTGAAAAGGCTGGTGCGATACAAGAGAGCGTGGAGCGGAAGTATCTTGACGCATACCCGGAAATGAAGGGGAAGTACAGCTTCCACATGTGCGAGTCCGCCGACGGACTGGGAGAGCGAGTATGAAGTGCCTGATCCTTGCCGCAGGCTATGCGACCCGGCTTTATCCGCTGACGGAAAACTTTCCCAAGCCGCTTTTGAAGGTCGGCGAAAATACCATACTGGACTGGCTCATCGACGACATTGACACCGCCGCCGACGGTTTTATCGTCATCACGAACCACAAGTTTGCGCGGCATTTCCGGGATTGGGCCGAGGGGCGGAATATTACCGTCTTGGACGACGGAACCGAGAGCAACGAGACACGTCTTGGCGCGGTAAGAGACATACAGTTTGCTATCGATAAGCTGTCGCTTGATGAAGATATCCTTGTGATAGCAGGCGACAATGTGCTGGATTTTAGCCTTAAGAGCTTTATATCCTACGCGCGGCGCAAAGGCACATCGTGTACGATGCGCTATTATGAGCATGACGCAGGTAAGCTGAGTAAGACAGGCGTTTCAATAGTATCTGATGATGACAGGTTGCTTGAAATGGAGGAAAAGCCCGCTCGGCCGCGCTCAAACTGGTGCACGCCGCCATTTTATTACTACACCCGAGCAGATGCGGGCAGAATAGCAGAGGCCATAGCCGACGGCTGCGGCACCGACGCACCGGGCTCGCTTGTGGCATGGATGTGCGGCAAGAGTGTGTTGCACTCGATGGAAATGCCGGGGAACAGATATGATATCGGAAATCTTGAGTCATACAAGCGGGTACAGGAGACCTATAAAGGTATCGTGCACTATGACGAATAAAAAGGAGAAGCTTGAACAATGAACATTTCAGTGGCGGGCACAGGTTATGTGGGTCTTTCTCTTGCGGTCCTTCTCTCCCAGCACAATCATGTGACCGCGGTGGACGTGGTGCCCGAGCGTGTTGAGAAAATCAACAAGAGGATATCGCCCATACAGGATGACTACATAGAGGAGTATCTCTCGAGCAAGCAGCTGGATCTGACGGCAACCACGGACCCGGAAGCGTATCGAGGCGCGGATTATGTGATCATCGCAGTGCCTACGAACTACGACCCGCAGAAAAACTTCTTCGACTGTTCGGCGGTGGAGTCCGTAATTGAGCAGGTGAAGCAGCTCAATCCGAATGCGTGGATGGTGATCAAGTCGACGATTCCGGTCGGTTACACCGCGGCGACGCGAGAGAAGCTCGGCACGGATCATCTGATGTTCAGCCCGGAGTTTTTGCGTGAGAGCAAGGCGCTTTACGACAATCTCTATCCCAGCCGCATTATAGTCGGCTGTGACGATGGCACAAGAAAGGCTGCGGAGGGCTTCGCGAGCCTGCTGCAGAAGGCAGCGATCAAAGAAAATGTAGAAACGCTGTTTATGGGCTTTACCGAGGCGGAGGCGGTCAAGCTGTTTGCCAACACCTACCTTGCCCTTCGCGTGAGCTATTTCAACGAACTGGATACCTATGCCGAGATGAAGGGGCTTGACACTGCGGATATCATCAAGGGCGTCTGCCTTGACCCGCGCATAGGCGACCAGTACAACAACCCAAGCTTCGGCTACGGCGGCTACTGTCTGCCTAAGGACACGAAACAACTGTTGGCGAACTATCAAGATGTGCCGGAGAACCTGATCCAGGCGATCGTTGAAAGCAACCGCACGCGCAAGGACTTCATTGCGGACCGTGTACTGGAGCGTGCGGGCTATTACACGGCTTCGTCCATGTGGAACGCGGAGAAAGAGCGTCCCATTACGATCGGAGTCTATCGCCTGACGATGAAGGCGAACAGCGACAACTTCCGCCAGAGCAGCATTCAGGGAGTTATGAAGCGCATCAAGGCGAAAGGCGCAACGGTAATCATCTATGAGCCGACGCTTGAGAACGAGACGACCTTCTTCGGCAGCCTTGTCGTCAACGATGTGGAGCGATTTAAGAAAGCGTCCGACGCCATCATTGCCAACCGCTACGAGAGCGTACTGGACGACGTAAAGGACAAGGTTTACACGCGCGATCTGTTCAGAAGAGACTGACACAAAAAACCGGGGAGCTTTCGTTCAATGCTCCCTGGTTTTTTGTTGCGATCTATTCCGGATAGTGCCCGAGCACGCGCCCGAGCGTGCGCATTTTTGTTTCGTCGTCGACAACGATGTCGGGATACTTGGGGTTGAGAGAGCGCAGCTTAGCCTTTTTGGCGCGGCGGTCGGCAATCAGCTTTTTGCAGTATGCCTGCCCATCTAACACGAAGATACCGATCTCGCCAGGCTCGACTGCGGGCGTGGGACGCACGAACACCGTGCAGCCGTTGGGTATCTCGGGCTCCATGGAGTCACCGGAGATGCGAACGCCAAACTCGGCACCGTCAGGTGTGATAACAGCGGGGTATTGCTCAAGCGTAAAGTCCGGCGTGTCAATATAGTTGCCAAGTCCCGCCGCAGCGGGCTGCTCGTAGACCTTGAATTCCACGAACCCGTCGCTGCGATGCTTTGCCTTTGGGAAGGAAAGCACGATGCGTGCCGGCTCGTGACGGGCGTAGCGCCCGGAGGAGACCAGATCGGAGGCATAGGCGACGACCTTGCTCTGGCCCTCGTCATCAAGCCTTCCAAAGGGCTCGGCGAGGGCTTCGATACCCTCCGGAAGCTCACCGCCGCCCCAGCCGGTGAGATAGCCGGGCGTGACGCCTAAATGCTCGGCGAGCAGCTCGAGCCTGTCAAGCGGGATATTCGTGACGATGCCGGTCTCGTATTTGAATATGGTCTGCTTGGTCGTGCCGCAGAGCTCACCCAGTTCGTCCTGCGTCATTTTAAGACCCTCGCGGATGGACTTAATGCGCTCTCCCATTGTCATGACGGTTATCCTCCTACAAATAGTAACTTGTCAATATAATAGTATCATAACAGCCTACAGTACGGTTGTCAAGGGAAACGCATGCGGCAATTGCTGAAAAACTGTTGGAGGACATGCGGCAAACGCTGCAAGCACGGAAAAGAAAAAGCACCTTGAAGGTTACAGGCCGGAATCCGAGTGCGATGTGCTGCCGGCGTCGAGGGCGTCGGCAACATAGGAAACGATGTACCTTTCATAATTTTCGGCCTGCTGCCAGCGATCCAGAATGCTTGCGGCGACAGCCTCGGCATTCTGCTCGCCCGGCAGAAGCACAAGGAACTGCGTCGGCTTGCGACGGTAGATCACGTCGCGGACGGAGAGCGTTTCGTTCAGAACGGAGGAGAAGCGCTCTGCGGCCTCCGGAAGCTCCTCGTCGCCGACGCCCTCGGCCGGAGAGACAAGGAACAGCAGCTTGGCCGCGCCGACGCCGCAGTGCTTCATCGTACGACGCATAAAGCGGTAGACGGAGGTGAAGTCATCCTGACCGAGCCAGAGCGCGGAATCCGCCGCGTTGCGCTCGTCAAGTATCTGCGTAATGCGGGCGAGCTCGACGTTCAGGGAATCGGCGCTGTCAGCGCCGACAGACTGCGCCGAATCATAGACCGCATAGCCGTGCTTTCCGTTCTGCTTGACCTGATAGAGCACCTTGTCCGCAAGCTGGAACAGCGCGTTGTACTCGCTGCCCTGCGAGGGAACGGGAACCGCGCCGACAGAAACGCCGATGGGGATAGCGAAGTCGTCGCCCATAAGATGCTTGCACTCGGCGACAAGCTGCGTATTGAGACGTTTCGCAAGACCCGCGACGACCTTGCCTTCCGTGACGTTTTTGCAGAAGACAACGAACTCATCTCCGCCGATGCGGCATAAAACGTCCTCGGAGCGGGTGTTCTGGCGCACGATATTGGCAAAAGCGGAAAGCACGCTGTCGCCCATATCGTGACCATAGAGGTCGTTTACCAGCTTGAAGCTGTCAAGATCGAGAATGGCAAGCATTCCCGTCTCGTTGCTGCAGAGTCCGGGCATTGCGTCATTGGTGCCGGCTTTGTTCAAAAACCCCGTCAGCTTGTCAAGCTTGGTTTCCTCAGTCAGGTCTTCAATGGTCTGATTGTTTTTGTTGTAGCTGCTGAGAAACGCCGTCAACACAAAAACGATCACAGCGGCAACAACAATTGTGGCGTGGAGTATGAGGAGGAGCGGCCTGAAAACCTTGGTCGCGTCCTTGATGGAAAAGCAGCGCCAGTCGTTGAGTATCTTTGACTGATAGGCAATGTAGTGTACGCCGTTATAATCGAACTCATAGACGCTCTTGTCCGAGCTCCCCATATTCCCGACAATGGCGGCGGCAAGCGTTCCCTCTTCGACGGAATAATCCTTGCCGACCTCGCCCCTGTCGGAGTGCGCGATGACGATGCTGCGGCTGTCGAGCACAAGCTCTATGTCCGTTTCGCCCGTTTTGACGGCGTTTTCGGTGATCTCCTGCATGCGGTCGAGATAGATGTCCATCGACACGACGCTCTCGCCGTCCTCCAGCATTTTTGCAAGCGACATCATCACCTCGCCGGACTGTGCGTCGACGTAAGGATCGATCAGCGTGACTTCTCCGTTGTTGGCGACCGCCTGTATGTACCATGGACGTTCCTTGGGCTGAAAGCCCTCCTCGGGTATCCATCCGGCGCCGTCGTAATACCCGCCGTTGATATATCCGTAAACGCCCATGGTGTTCTCGAAAATGGCGTTGATGACCGCGGTGGACTGCCCGACAAGATAGTCGAGTATCTCCTCGCCCGAGCGATCGTCACGAACCATGCCTTCAAGTGTATAGGCTGTGAGCTTGAGCGCGTCGATGCTGGTGGCAAGGTAATCGTTGAACTGGCTTTCCACCTGCCAGGCGGACATCTCGCCGTCCCTTATGATGAGCTTGCGCTTTTCGTTGACCAGCATTCTGTAGTAGACGGCTATGATCGCGACAAAAAAAGCGATGACGAGAACAGAGACCAAAAGGTTTCTGAGCCGCAATGTTCTTTTGCTTACGGATCTGCTTTGCATAGCTTCATCCCTTCGGACGCGGCGTGAGCCGCGGAAATAATTCTCATCCAATTCTTTATTATCTCACGACTTTTAATGCATTTCAAGTATTTTTAGCCGCTTGAAAACATTTTGTGAGAAAAAAACGCGTCCCCGCAAAAAATCGGGGACGCGGCGTATCGCGTCAGACTTTTTTGATTGTGAGCTCGGGAAGAAGCCTTATTCCAAGCTCCCCGGCCATGGCGAGTGCCACGCGTTCAGACTCGGGATCGGTGACGTCGGCGGGGGCGTGGGCGTCGCAGCCGAGAACCGCCTCGCAGCCCTCCTCGGCCGCAATGCGCCAGAAACGCGCGTCGGGATAGTGCCTCATCTCACGGATGCCGAGAAGGTTGATCTCAAGCGGCACTCCGGCGTCTGCGGCGGCGCGGCAGAGACGGCGCATGTGTCTTGCATAGACGTCGTCCGCGCCCGTAAAATGCAAAAGATCGGGATGGGCGACGCAGCTGAAAAGACCGGTGTCCAAAGCTTCCGATACCTGACAGACATAGCGCTCAAGCGTAGCCTCGCAGTCTGTTTCCCTGCCGCTGTAGGGTTCGTCGATCTCGTTGCCGAGGAAGTGCTGACCAAGCAGCATATATTCTATCCCGTTTTCTCGCAGCAGCTCCAGAAGCCTCGGAAAATATTTCGGGTAATACTCCGCCTCCACGCCGAGACGTATCTCCATTTGTCCCCTGTATTTCTCGGCGAGCGCACGGACGGAGCCGGCATAGCCGGGCAGCTCCTCCGGCTTCATGCGAATGGGTCGGTTTCTGGGCTCCGAGTCAAAATAGTCATAGGGCGTGTGATCCGAAAAGCCAAGAAGCTTCAGTCCCGAGGCAGCGGCGTGCTCGGCATATTCATCCTCCCAGCCTTCGGCGTGCCCGCAGCGGGCGGTATGCGAGTGATAGTTTGCGATCATTTTTCAAAAAGCTCCAAAACAGCATGATTTCATAGCAGAGCGAAGCGCCGCGAGCGCCTTCTGGTGCCGCAGCTTTACCGCGCCATAGCTCAGGCCGACGCGAAGGGCTATTTCCGTGAGCGGAAGACAGTCGTTATAGCGAAGCACGATGATCTCCGTCAGCTCCGGCGAAAGCTTTTCAAGAGCGCCGGCGAGCTCCTCCAGAAGCTCGGAGCGAAGAAGCCCTTCGTCCGGCGCGGAGTCGTCCGCCAGATCCTCCGGCAGCTCCTCTGAGGGGCGCGAGCCGCGGAAATAGTCTATCACCGCGTTTCGCGCAATGGCATAAAGCCAGGTACCGGGCGCCGCCTTGCTGCTGTCATAGCTGTCGGAGGCGCGCAGCGCCTTTTCAAACACTTCGGCGCAGAGATCCTCGGCGTCGGCGCGGTTTTTTACGCGCGCGCCGACGTAGAGCATTACCTTGCCGCTGTATTCCGTATAGAGCCGTTCAAATTCTTCCTTTGTCATTTGCGCGGTTCTCCGTTATCCGGAGCCTCGGGCTCCGTTACGCCCGCGGCGGAGACAAGCCCCAGCTCGTCGTCGTCAAGCTCCCGCGACGCCGCGTAGTCGTGCGCGGCGTCGATGACGGTCTGAAGCCGTGCGTTGCGCTCAAAGCGCTGATAGTCGAAAATCTGCCGTAAGCGCTGTTCGGTCATACGATCCCTCCCGTCGTTTCATACTGCCTGTTCATTAGTTGATACGCAAGGCGTTGCAATGTGGCAGCAGAAACGTCAAATTGTTCGCATTATTCTCCTTCGTCGAGACGCTGACGCGAAACAAGCTCGGCAAAGAAGCCGTTGTTCGCGATCAGCTCGTCGTAGGTCCCGTCTTCGACGATGTGCCCGCCGTCCAGCACGATGATGCGGTCACAGTGGCGTATGGTGGAAAGCCTGTGCGCGATCACTATGCGCGTACACTTCATGCTGTCCAGCGCGTCGGAGACCTGCTTTTGCGTAATGTTGTCCAGGGCGCTTGTCGCCTCGTCGAACATCAGTATCTTCGGCTTTGGCGCGATCGCGCGCGCAATCATCAGCCTCTGGCGCTGTCCGCCGGATATGCCGCCCTGACCCTCGGAAATGATCGTGTGCATACCCATGGGCATGAGACGTATGTCCTCCGCGATCCCGGCGAGCTCCGCAGCATTCCACGCGTCGTCGAGCGTGAGCCAGGGCGCGGAGATAATGATGTTGGAGAATATGTCGCCCGTGAAGAGCTTGCCGTTTTGCAGCACCGTTCCGATGCGCCTGCGCAGCGATTTCGGATCGAGCGACTGGAGATTGTGCCCGTCGTAGTACACTGCGCCCTTCTGCGGCTTTTCAAAACCGAGCAGGATGCGTATAAGCGTGGACTTGCCGCAGCCGGTCTTCCCGACGATGGCAACATATTGTCCGGGTTTTATCTTGAGGCTCAGGTTGTCGAGCACAGCGGGCATATCCTGGCTATAGCGGAAGGTCACGTTTGACAGCTCCACGCCGCCGGAGAGCTTTGTGACAACGGTCTTGTTCTCGTCGATCTCCGGAACGGTTTCAAGGATAGGCTTTGCCATTTCAAGCGTGGGCTTTATATTCGCAATGGTCGAGGTTATGCCGACAAGCGACATGAACGCGCCGTTGAGCATGCCATAGGCGGCGTTGAATGCATAATACTCGGCTACTGTGACGCCGCTGCGCACTGCGGCGTAATAGATCACAGCCGTGCCGATGAGTGATATCGCCGAGCCGATAACGCCGCTTGCTTTCAGCAGCATGGGCGGGTTATAGGCTAGCGCAGCCTGCTGCGAGTAGAGTCCGCCCCAACGGGCGAAGGCGCGCTTTTCAGCGCCGGAGAGGCGAATTTTCTGTATGCCGCTTATGAGCGCGAAGCTCATGCCGTTTTCCTTTGTGCTCAGAAGCATTTGCTGCTTCGATATGCGCATCTGAAAAAACGTGGTTATAATTGACAGGACGATCGTCAGGAGCGTCACAATAAGCGCCGGAGCAACAAGTGCCGGAGCGTAAGCGGAGATCTGGAAAATATACGCCAGAGAAAAGACGCTTGTCAGGCCCGTTGAAAGCGTTGCGCCGATAAGCTGCTGCGAAAGGCTGCTGACGTAGCCCAGACGGCTTGACAGCTCGCCGGCGCTGTACTGCTTGAAAAAGTCCACCGGAAGGGAAAGCACGCGCATCATCGCCGCCGCATCCACATACAGGTCAAGCTTCGACGTCAGACGGGAGGACGCAAAGGAGCGAACGGTATTGAGAAGCATGACCGAAAGCGACACACAGACCAGAAAGATGCCCGCGCCGGCAAGCATAGACATGCTTCCGGAGTTCAGAACGTCGGAAAAGAGCAGACTGTTGAGGCGCGGAGTCAGCATGCCGACAAGCGTCACCGCGAGAGTAGCGAATGCAAGCATCACGATATCCGAGGCAGAAAGCTGCTCAAAAAGATAGCGCAAAAGATCGGAGATGCCCATTTTCTTGAGAGGCAGGGGCTTGTAGAACGCGAAGGCCTCGACCTCGATAAGCTTCTCGGTGGCGCGGCTCAGGCGGACATATTTGCCGCTTTTGCGGTCAAAAAACCGATAACCCGTAAGCCCGTGCGGCAGCAGCGCCACGACGCTTCCGTCGTCCTTTCGCACGCCGAGCATCGCGCCGACGGCGTCTTTGTACCAGCCCTTTTCAAGCCGCACCGTGCGGCGCATGATGCCGTAGGGACGCATGAGGTATTCAAGCATCTCGTTTATATCCTTGATGCTCTCCGGCACCTCCTGCGGTTTTAC
>JAFZQQ010000151.1 GCA_017620315.1 Oscillospiraceae bacterium
GAACCAGCCGCGTTTTACGGCATAGCACAGCGTCGCCAAAGCGCTGATGCCGAAGATCACACACCCAGAGAGCCGTCCCGTCGACGGCGCGATGACGGCGAACGCGCCTGCAGCCGCCAGCGCTGCGGCATATCCGCCCCAGCGTCTTCCGCGCAGCGCATAGACGCCCAGCGCATAGGCAAGCGGAAACAGCAGCGTCAGATAGTAGGCGTAGTAGTTGACGCCGTTGCGGAAGAAATAGTAGCCGAAGAAACGGTTGAACAAATGCGGCAATATTTCCATTGCGGCGATGCTCACCAGCAGCATGGTGAGGCAAAAAGCTCCGGCGTGCCGCCCGAAAAAGCCGTAGTCCAGAAAGTATCCCGCCGCGAGGCTGACAAAGCCGACGCACAGGAACAGGCACACCCTGGACGGGACATACCAGCCGGTCACGGCGCGCAGCACGCCGCCGGCAAGCGCCAGCACGGCCACGAGCGCCAGCAGTCCCCACTGTGGTTTGGGACGGTGAACGGCGTCCAGCTCACGGCCGATTTCCAGCGCGTCGCCCATCTGACGCAGTGTCTCCGCTTCCGCCTCGTCTTTGTTCATGCCGCCCGCAGTGCAGTCGTCATACTGCTCCAGCAGATGCGTTTCCAACTCTCCGGTCAGCACAGGGACCGCGCGCTTCCAGCGGATCTGCCCGCCAACCTGTTGTAAATACGCTTCAAACCGTTCAGGCAAGGCAAACGCCCCCTTCCAGCACCTTCGTCACCGCGCCGGAGAATGCGCGCCACTCCGTCTCTTTCGCCGCGAGCTGCGCGCGCCCCGCGTCCGTCAGGTGATACCAGCGCTTCGCGCGGCCTGTTTCCGCCGCCTCGTCCCGCGCCTCCACATAACCCTTCTGCTCCAGCGTGTGCAGGATCGGATAGAGCGTCCCCGCTTTGAAGTCAAAGGTGTGATCCGAGCGCTCGCGCAGTTCCTGTACCATCTGATAGCCATACATATCCTGCTCTGACAGCAGCTTCAGCAGCAAAAGCGAAGTGCTTCCCGAGAGCAGCGACTTATCAATCGCCATAGCATGACCTCCAATATATTGATGTTCATTATAATATACTGAACATCAATATATGTCAAGCGTTTTTTCACATGCTTTACGGTTTATTTACGATGCCCACAAACAGCGGCAGCTGATCCATCCCTGTGATAACGAACAGGAACGGGCGGTCGAGCGTGAAGTCCACCTCGTCCTTCGGCGGCATACCACCCGAGGGGACGTCGATCTCCGTGTACGCCGCCGCGACGATGCCCTCCTCGTCGATAGAGACGCGCGCAGCGTGCACAGCCTTGGAAACGTATGGCAGCAACTCGTCCGCGTTCTCGAGCATAGGCGTGAAGTCCGCGGTGCCGGGGTCAAACACGTTGGTCATCCCCAGTGCCTTGAGTCCGCCGACCAGATCGGTTTCGGAGCTGACGTCGAACTTCGGCACATGGAGCAAGACAGTGGCATGGGCAGAGTTTTGCCATTTGGTCTTCTCGGTCAGCAGGAAGCGCAACAGCTCGTCGTCGTACGTCAACTCCTCCGGCGTCACACCCTCGTCGGGCAGAATGAACCACATCTCGCTCTGCCCCGTGCCGAGGGTCAGCTGCTTTACCACGGCAGAGAACCTATCGCCCCAGTAATAGCTGGAATCCGCCCAACCGTGCAGAAAATCACAGGTCATGTCACCGCTTGACGCGTGGAACGTGCCGGTCTCGGTGCGCGCAGTGTCAAATTCACTGACCCAAGGCGCGCGGAGGTACACCGCTGTCAGAATGGCAAGAAGCGTGTCCGAGGACAGCTCTACACCCTCGACCTGATTGAAAAGGAGGCCGCCCGTGCTCTCGTTGAGCCATTGCCGCAGCGCTTCGTTGAAGCCCGCACTCCCCATCTCACCGCGGTAGGACGATGCGCGGTAATCGCTTGCCAGCGTGTCCATCGTTTGCTGCACAAAGCCAATGTCTTTGTTCAGCCAAAGGGAGCTGGACAGGATGCTCGCGCTCATGCCGTCGTCGACGTAGTTGACGTTCCACAGTGCCGCCGCGTACTGCTGAAGTTCCGCCGTGTCCGACACGCCGAGTAGCGAAAGCAGCTGCGCGCGGCTCTCGCCGCCCGTCGCCTCCGCAAGCATGGCGAGCGCGAGATAGACGTTCAGCGGCGAGTACGCGCGGTTTTCACCCACCTCGCCGTCCAGAAACATTGGAATGCTCGTGGTCAGAAAGCCGTCAAGTTTGCCACGGTAGACGGAGGTTTCCTTCCACTTGCCCTGCGTACTCTCGTTCCATTCCTGCCGTGCGCGGATATATGCCTCATAATCGTACTGCCCGTCCAGGCGAGTGTAATCCGCCATATTGGGACGCTGCACGGTCTTGGGATACGCTACGGTGGCAATGCGATAGGGCTTGAGTGCATCATTCCCGTCGGGCGAACCACCGCGCAGCATAACGAACAGGCCGCCCGCAACCAACATTAGCGCCGCCGCTGCTGCACACCATTTGAGCCATACGCGCCGTTTCTTCACCGGCTCCTGCGCCGCCTCGATCAGATCCTCGCCGACTCCCGTGATGCCGTCAAATATCTTCTCACTCTCTCTGCTCATACTGAGTATCCCTCCTTTTCCAAAGCGCTTTTCAACTCCAGCCGCAGACGGTACATCCGCTGCGCCAGCCTGTTCGGCGCGA
>JAFZQQ010000152.1 GCA_017620315.1 Oscillospiraceae bacterium
CACCATGGGCAGACGGTCATATTCCCCTTTTCTGTCTCGCCGCGATAGTTGATGCGGTGCGTGTTTCCGCAGTATTCGCATTTCGCGTCGCAGATGTCAAACGTTCCGTCGAGCACCGGGAAGGGATGGAGCGGAAAGCTGAAGCCGCGGAGCTTGCGCGCCTCCCCGAGCAGTGGGGCAATGTCGGCGCGCTCAACCTTTGCCGTGTACTCCCGCTCCGCGTCGACCTCGGAGATCAGCACAAGGTCGTGATCGGGGATATGAGCCCGAACCTCGGGATGGATCGCGTCGCAGATGAGGATTTGATGCGGGTTGCGCACGAGCAGAGCGTCTTCACCGCCGCCATAGAGCAGGACGGCGTCATGCGCAGCGCCCTTGAAATACCCGGGAACGGCGATCATGACCTTTCCCTCGTCATTGAGCGCGGTTTTGTAATTGCCCAGCGGCTCCATCTCCTCGGCGCGCAGCTTGCCCAGGTTCATTTCGCTTCTCCCTTCAGAGTGCGTATTTGCCACGAAGCGCGGCAAATAACATGTCGTCGATCAGGACATCCACCGAGTGGAAGCCCCAAAAGCCGCCGCTTCCGCGCCGAAGCTCCAATGCGCGGCGCAGTGCTTCGCGCGCCTCACCGTCCAATTCCAGACCACGTTTCTCCACGCGCTGCAGCGCGTAGGCGTAGTAATCGTCGATCGCGCAGGGCGGGGTGTAGACGACGTCAACGTTGAAGAACCATCCGATCGCCTCGCGCAGCCGCCGCAGCGTCAGCTCGTCCACCGCGGGCACGCGGAACACGACGAGCTGCTCCTCTGTCGTATTGCGCAGGCGGCTGAGCGCAGCGCGGAATTCGCTGCGCTCCACACGCTCGATCCACTTGGTGATATCCAGACAAAGAACCCGCAGAAAGCTTGGGCTCAGCAGACCGTCCTCGGAGAGGTTTGCAAGTACGATGTCACGGTCGCTGAGCTTTTCAAAGCTCTTGGCGTCCATGCGGTCGGGCAGGCGCAGCTCCTTGTATGTCACAGGTATCTTCTTGATCCCCCAGATGCCTTCCCAAAGCCTGGCGAGCAGCCGCAGCTGGGTGTGCAGCCCGTCGCCGTCGTTGATGGAAAACAGCACGGCGCGTTCAAAGACGAACATCTCCCCGCCGCCGCTCATGTGTGTTGCCACCTCCATCGTATCACAGAGATAGCGCTTGAACTCCTTCGCACCGATCAGGTCAAGCGCGGCACGCGTCGCTTCGCTGATCGGGTCGGAGAATCCGCTTTCCGCAGCAATCTCCGCAAGCTCGTTCTGACTGAACGGTAAGGTGATATTTCCCATTGCCGCCACCTCACACAAAGCCGATGGCGCGTGCCGATTTTTCACGCAGCTTCTGGAACTCCTCCGCCGCCGCCGCGCTGCGGAAGTCCGCGCCGGTCAACTCGATCGACGTGCCGGAAACGCTGCGCTCGCCGGTCTCCGCCTGCACGCGAAGCGCCGCCTTGGAAACCGTGCGCTCGTAGAGGTTGCGCACGAAGCGGGCGTTGGCGAACGCCTTGTTCCGGAGCGTTTCCTCCGAAAGCGAGAGAAAATACTCCTTCGCCTCGCGTTCCAGCCCCGGCGCGCAGCGGTACTTTTTGCCTGCCATGCGCATATAGATATTTGCCAGCTCTTCGCGTGTAAAATTGCGGAATTTGACTTCGTGCGGGATGCGGCTGGCCAGACCGGGATTCGCTTCGAGCAGGAGCTTCATTTCGTCCTCGTAGCCCGAGAGGATGACAATGAAATCCTGCCGGTGGTTTTCCATCTGGGTGATGAGCGTGTCCAGAGCCTCACGCCCGAAATCGCGTTCGGAGTCCGTGGAGCGGTAGAGCGTGTACGCCTCGTCGATGAACAGCACCGAGCCGTAAGCATCGCGGCAGAGCGCGTTGGTAATCGGCGCGGTCTCGCCGATGTAGCGGCCCACCAGATCGCGCCCCGTGCGCTCATAGAACTGTCCCTTGGAGAGAACGCCCTTTTCTTTCAAAATTTTGCCCAGAATGCGCGCCACGGTAGTCTTGCCCGTGCCGGGATTGCCCGTGAAGAGCATGTGCATACAAGGCCGCTCGGCGGCGGGCAGCTCTTTTGCCAGCTCCAGCTGGACAACGATCTCGTCGATGCGGGTCTTGATCTCGTCCACGCCGATGAGGTCGCCCAGCTGTTCCGTTCCGCCATGCTCGTCCTCCCACTGATTCAGCGCGCGGCGCACGTCCTCCTTTGTGATGACCAGCGACATTTCCGTTTCCTCCCTCGCTTCGGTGAGATTTTTCTGATAGATAACGTCCGAGACCAGCGCGCGGATCGAATGAAAACCGTAGAAATGCTCACGGTTGCGCTTTTCCACGATCAGCTTCTCCAGCACTTCTGCCGCATCCGGCTCCATTCTGCCGCCGACCTCGGCGGCCATACCCGCTGCCGCCGCGGCGTAGTCCGCGGTCGAAAGCGGTGGGATCCTGATGGTAAAGAGCGGAAACGCCGCGCTCAGATCCGCGCAGATATTCTCCTCCTCCGCCCCCTCCGAATAGGGGATCTTAAAGATCGGCAGCAGTTTGCCGCGCGTCCGTGCGAGCTTTTGAAGAAACGCGCGCAGCTCCGCCGTACCCGCCCGCTCGACACGAAAGCCCATGTCGACGGCAATGATGTCGCTGTTTTCCGAAAGACGCTCAAATTCCTCGGCGACCTCCTTATCGGTGTCCGCCTTTTTGATCTCAAGAACCTTCGGGCGGTGCTCAATCGTTTTGACCTTGAGAGCCGTCAGCAACTCGGAGAGAAGCGAGATATAGGTGGTAAAGCCGTTGCCGCCGCTGATGGCGAAGCAGAGCGCGCAGCTTTTATAGTAATCGTCCAGATACGTTGCATCCTCTGATTCAGAGACCACCCGGAGCCAGCGGCAGTACGCCTTGAACTCCTCCGCGCCGCTAAGGCGCTCGATGCGGTCCATGATCTCTTTGACCTCACAGGCGCGTGCCGTGTTGCCCAGTGCCTCGCGGAACAGCATACGCCGCAGCTGCGCGTCAGACTCCGCGATCGCCGCCGCAAGCTCCTCTTCATCCGCTTCATCGTCCCCGTCCTCGCTGCTGTCCTCGTCCGGCGGGCTCACGACCGGGTAGTCGATACCCGGCTCGCCCTCCGGCTCGTACTCATCATCAGGCTCCGCCCCGGGAACCACCAGCGGCTTGTCATTGATCGTACAGGTCGAGCGCGGCGAGAGATCGATCACCGGCTCAAGCCGAAGCGCCCATTTCTCCATCTCCTCCGCGGTCACGCCGCCGAAGCTCAGGAAGACCGCGCGCTCCGATTTTCCCTCCACGCGGGCATACTCGTCAAAAAAGCCGGTGTAGAAACCGCACACATAGTCGTGCATGGGCACTCCTTCGACCTTCCTGCGATCCTCCGGCGCGAAGTGATACTCGATGCGGACGCGTTCCAGATTCTCCATATCTCAGTCCTCCTCGCCCGGTACGTACTCGACGCCGATAGCTTCGCAGTACTCTTTTTTCTTCTCCGGCGTGTTGCAGTAGCAGAGGTAATACATATCCTCGATCGCGTAGTTGAACAGCTCTGTAAAGCTGTCAAAGGCGTACTCGTCGTCCTCCATGTCGCAGCCGCCTTCAAGCGTAAGCAAGGTGAAGCCGTCCAGCGCATGATAGAGCCCGGTTTTTGAAGAATAGACGTAGAGGTCATCCTGACACTCGCCGACCACGAGACAGCCGTTCAGTTCGGGCCGCGCGCGCAGATAGTGCGCGTTGCGCTCCGCGAGCGGCCAGCTCATGCAGCCCGGTGCCGTCGGCACCGGCTCCGTGCTGTAAAAGCACGCGCCATTCCAGTCGTAACCGTTGCTCTGACGCAGGAAGTCAGCGTAGTCCTCCGGAATGGGCGAAGCATACCGCTCGGCGGCGCGCACCTTCTCGGCTGTTTCCCGATCCGCGGCCTCGATCATCTCATCCGTCGCGCCGCGCCGTTCGTGGTCGCGGAGGAAAGTCTTTTCCAGCAGGTATTGCATCCTCCTTTCCTCCAGCACGGACGCCTCCTCGTCCGTCAGCTCCTCGTTGTCGCCATAGCAGCTCTCGTACAGATCGCCTACCTCGCAGTTGAACAGCTCGGCAAAGTCGTCATAGCCGCCGTCCTCGTCGATCAGCGTCAGCTCGTCGAGAACAAAGTATTTCTCCGATTCGGAAGAGTAG
>JAFZQQ010000153.1 GCA_017620315.1 Oscillospiraceae bacterium
AGTGCGACAAAGCACTTGGTCAGGATCGTGTGCCGCTCGTAGATCTTCTTCGCGTATTCAAGCCCGGCGTCCGTCAGGCGGAGCGCGCCGCCGTTCTCAATCGTCAGAAAGCCGCCGTCCTCCAGAACATGGACCGCGCGGCTGACGCTCGGGCGCGAGAAATTCAGCTCCTCGCCAACGTCTATGGCGCGAACATAATTGCTTTTCTGAGAGAGGACGTAGATCGTCTCCAAATACATCTCGCCGGATTCCTGCAACACCATCATAGTTGGTCACCTCGTAGTCTTTTTTGCCTGATCGCGTGTATGGATCGTTCAAGTGTGATTAGCATAGCACAACAACCCCCGCTGTGTCAAATGTCTTCCGCATTTTATCCCAGCGCCACGTCGAGCGCCATCATCAGCGTAAAGCCCGCCGCGAACAGCACCGTGCCGACGTTGGAGTGCCCGCCCTCCGACATCTCGGGGATCAGCTCCTCGACCACGACGTAGACCATCGCGCCGGCCGCGAAGCTCAGAAGATACGGGAGCGCCGGCACGACCAGCCGCGCGAACAGGATCGTCAGCAGCGCGCCGAGCGGCTCCACCGCGCCGGAGAGCGTGCCGTATCCGAACGCCCGCTTTTTGCTCACGCCCTCCGCTGTCAGCGGCATGGAGATGATCGCACCCTCGGGAAAGTTCTGGATGGTGATGCCCAGCGCGAGTGAGAGCGCGCCGAGCGCCGAGATGCCCGCGTTCCCCGCAAGATACCCCGCGTACACGACTCCGACCGCCATACCCTCCGGAATGTTGTGGAGCGTGACCGCGAGCACGAGCAGCGTGGTCTTGGCAAGCCGGCTCCCCGGTCCCTCGGCAGAACCGCTGACAAGATGCAGATGCGGAATGGCACGGTCGAGCAGCAGCAAAAACAGGATGCCCGCCCAGAATCCGACGACCGCCGGGACGAATGAGAGACCCCCCAGCCCCGCCGACTGCTCCATCGCCGGGATCAGGAGGCTCCAGATCGACGCGGCGACCATCACGCCCGCCGCAAAGCCCTGCAGGGCGCGCTGGAGCGTGCGGCTCATGTCACGCTTCATGAAAAACACGCACGCCGAGCCGAGCGTCGTCCCCAAAAACGGGAGCAGCAGGCCGCTGCACACTTCTGATATCATGATGCACACTCCTTTCTTCGCCGCTCCTTGCAAAAGCGGCAGCGTATGCTAGCCCTTTTGAAAGGCAATCGGCGTGTTGACGTCATAGCGTTCCATAAGCATTTCCTCTGTTTCAGCCAAACAGGCCCTTTTTCACATATGGCTCCGCAGTCACGCCCAGCACCAGATAGCCCGTATCGCTGATGGCAGCGCGGAGTGTGCCTTCGTCGAGCGGCTCCTCCGAGATGATCTCGCAGGTGCCCTTCTTATGCGAGGACGTGACCTTTTTGACCTTGCAGGCGTTGCGGACGGCGTCGTTCACATGGCTCTCGCACATGCCGCACGCCATGCCGTCGATTTGAAGCGTTGTCTTAATCATATTGACCTTCTCCTTCTCTTACAGAGAAAGCCGCGGTTTCCCGCGGCTTTCTCATCATTTCTCGCAGCTCCCGCGGCAGCCCGCGCAACCGGCGCAGGAGCCGCAGTTGCCGCCGCAGGAGCGCTTTCCGTGCTTCTTGTCGCGGATCAGGGAGAGTGAGATGAGGGTGACTATGGCAATAAGGAGGAGTGCGACAAAAAATGTACCCACGGAAATCGCTCCTTTCCAAAAATCGTTTTCTTACGCCGCCTTGATGCGGACGCTCTCGGTCAGCTTCGTCGCTTCCTTGTACGGGCGGAAGAGCAGCCAGCCGAACGCGATGATGACCGCGACCGCAAGCACGATACCGATGATATTGCCCGTACCCGCGAACGCGCTGCCGAGCTGGTAGACCACAAAGCTCACGACGTAGGCGAAGCCGCACTCGTAGCCGATGGCGAACCACGTCCACTTGCGGTTGTTCATCTCGCGCTTGATCGCGCCGATGGCGGCAAAGCAGGGCGCGCAGAGCAGGTTGAAGATGAGGAAGCTCAGGCCGCTTGCCGTCGTGAACGCCGCAGCGAGCGCCGCCCACGCGCTGCCCTCGCCGCCGTAGAGGACGCCCATCGTGCCGACGATGTTTTCCTTGGCGACAAGGCCCGTCACGGACGCGACGGCCGCCTGCCAGTTGCCCCAGCCGAGCGGGATGAAGATCCACGCGACCGCGCTGCCGAGCTTGGCCAGAATGCTCAGACTGATTTCATCCTCTTCCAGCATACCGAACGCGCCGTCGACCCAGCCGAAGCGGCTGAGGAACCAGATCACGATGGTCGAGAGCAGGATGATCGTGCCCGCCTTCTTGATGAAGCTCCAGCCGCGCTCCCACATACTGCGCAGCACGTTCGAGAGCGTCGGCCAGTGGTACGCAGGCAGCTCCATGACAAACGGCGCGGGCTCGCCCGCGAACATCTTCGTCTTCTTGAGGATGATACCCGAGCAGATGATCGCCGCCATGCCGATGAAGTAGCAGCCGACGGCAAGCCACGGGCTTCCGCCGAAGAGCGCGCCGACGACCATGCCGATGAACGGCACCTTCGCGCCGCAGGGGATGAAGGTGGTCGTCATGATGGTCATGCGCCGGTCGCGTTCATTTTCAATGGTGCGCGACGCCATGATACCGGGGATGCCGCAGCCCGTGCCGATGAGAATGGGGATAAAGCTCTTACCCGAGAGTCCGAAGCGGCGGAACACGCGGTCGAGCACGAATGCAACGCGTGCCATATAGCCGCTTGCCTCGACGAACGCGAGCAGGAAGAACAGCACGAGCATCTGCGGCACGAAGCCGAGCACCGCACCGACGCCAGCAATGATACCGTCGAGGATCAGTCCGCTGAGCCAGTCGGCGCAGCCGACGGCGTCGAGCGCGTTCCCGATCAGCACGGGGACGCCGGGCACCCACACGCCGTAATCGGCGGGGTCGGGCTCCTCAAAGCCGTTCGCCTCAAAGTATGCCACCGCGTCGCGGTAGCTCATGGCGTTGGTCTCTTCCTCGTCCGCACCGGCGGGGATGGCGTCGAAGTAAACGGTGATTTCGCTCTCTTCGAGCGTTTCTTCGTCCTCGACCGTGTAAGCGACGGAGGACTCGGTGGAGGTGAACGCCTTCAGGTCGTCGATGCTTGCCTCCTCGTCGAAGCCGACGAAGGCGTCGACCGCCTGCATCGCAGCGGTATAGTCGTCGGCGGCTTCTTCAGCGGCAGCGGAGCCAATGCCGAAGAGGTGCCAGCCGTCGCCGAACAGCCCGTCGTTCGCCCAGTCGGTCGCGCTCGCGCCGACCGTGATCATGGCGATGTAATAGATGGCAAACATGACCACCGCGAAGATCGGGAGGCCGAGCCAGCGGTTCGTCACGACCTTGTCGATCTTATCCGACGCGCTCAGCTCATGCGCGTTCTTCTTTTTGTAGATGCCCTTCAAAAGATCGGCGATGTAGACGTAGCGCTCGTTGGTGATGATGCTCTCCGCGTCGTCGTCCAGCTCCTTTTCGGCGGCCTCGACGTCGCTGTTGATGTGGTCGAGCGTCACCGCAGGTATATTCAGCTTTTCCAGCACCTTGTCGTCATGCTCGAAGATCTTGATGGCATACCAACGCTGCTGCTCCTCGGGCAGGCCGTGGATCGCCGCCTCCTCGATGTGCGCGAGCGCGTGCTCGACGGGGCCGGAGAACGTGTGCATCGGGACGGTCCTGCCGCCCTTTGCCGCCGCGACCGCCGCCTCCGCCGCCGCGTCCACGCCGTCGCCCTTCAAGGCGGATATTTCTACGATCTGGCAGCCGAGCTTCTCGGCGAGCGCGGGGATGTTGATGGAGTCGCCGTTCTTGCGCACCACGTCCATCATGTTGATGGCAATGACGACGGGGATGCCAAGCTCCGTGAGCTGCGTCGTTAAGTACAGGTTGCGCTCGAGGTTCGTGCCATCCACGATGTTGAGGATGGCGTCGGGGCGCTCCTCGATCAAATAGTTGCGCGCCACGACCTCCTCGAGCGTGTACGGGGAAAGCGAGTAGATACCGGGAAGATCCGTGACGGTCACGCCGTCGAACTTGCGGAGCTTGCCCTCCTTCTTCTCGACCGTGACACCCGGCCAGTTGCCGACGAACTGGTTCGAGCCGGTCAGCGCGTTAAACAGCGTCGTTTTCCCGCTGTTGGGGTTGCCCGCAAGGGCAATTTTG
>JAFZQQ010000154.1 GCA_017620315.1 Oscillospiraceae bacterium
ATCAGGCGGGGCTTGTAAAGAATCCGTATTATACGATAGCGGAAAAGAAAATTGAGATCCCGGGAAAGACCGCTCAAATCGACGTTGACAAGATAGCAGAAGATTTTATACGCGCCGTTCGTTCCGTGAAGGAGACTGAAAGCGAGTATATCAACTCGTATGAAATATTTGTCAGCGAGCTGATGCGCCATACGCTGAATTCAAACGGCGTAGAGTATACCTGCACTTATCCCAAGTCCACCGTGGACATTGTTGTCAACGCTAAGAAGGATGGACATGAGATAGAGATGTACCGTTTCTTCACCTCCGGTACCTGCAATGCGGAAAAGCTTAAGGGCGACATAGCCGACGCCATGCGCTACGGGCGTGACCGTCTGAACGCCGTACCGACGCCAAAGCTCGGCACCGCGGCGGTGGTGTTCTCGACGTCGGACGCGGTGAATATCTTCGATTACTTTGTCGAACGCATGAGTGCCGGCTATAAATACCGCAAGATATCCGACTGGGAGATCGGCGGGGAGGTAGTCGTAAACGCGAAGGGGGACAAGATTAGCGTCGAGGCGTTGTCCTCACTTGAAAACTCTTCAGCGGACTATCCGGTCGACGCCGAGGGAGCGGTCATCCGTGACCGTTGGCTCATACGGGACGGAGTTGCCGAGAATTATTACGGTTCTCGCCAGTTCAGCCAGTATCTTGGCTTAATAGAAAGCTCTTTGGTCAATAATGTCCGCTTTACGGGCGGAAAGAAGAGCGCGGCGGACGTGCGCTGCGGAGACTATCTTGAGGTCGTGGAGTTTTCGGATTTTCAGGTCGATCCGATGAGCGGCGATATTGCCGGAGAGATCCGCGTTGCGTACTGGCATCATGGCGGTGAGACCACCGTTGTGACAGGCGGCTCGGTCACCGGCAATATGCTTGAGGCTGCGCAGAACATGACCTTCTCACGCGAGACGATGCAGTATGATACCTATGTGATACCCGCGGTTACGCGCCTTGAGGGGCTGCGTATCACCGGCGTTGCCGAGGCGTGACGATCGGCAGCAAAATGCCTCCTCCGGCACAGGCCGGAGGGGGCATTTTCTGCACTCAGGCATGATCGTGACTTTCAAACGGCTCGGTCTCGCGGAACAGCATCGTGATGCACCACACTCCGGCAAGGCCGACGAGCGTATAGACTATGCGGCTGACGGTGCCGGCCTGGCCGCCGAAGAGAAAAGCTACGACGTCAAATCCGAAAAGGCCTATGCTGCCCCAGTTGAGAGCGCCGACAACAGCGAGAGTCAGCGCAAGCTTATCGATAAACATGATTTGCTCCTCCTTATTCTGTGAGAGCGTTTGGCTCCCATTGCTGGGTCGCTTGATATTGTTTGCTCTTTTGCGTTTATTATTCAAATAACGATTTTTGGGAAATTTTAACAAATCCATTGCAACCTGAAAGCATCTATTGTATAATCGGTTGAAGTGGATCCCATCATAACACTTTTGGAGGAGATCGTGATGAACGATAAATTCAGCAAGCTTGGTTTTTACCCCGCCGACATTCTTTTGCCGCGTGACGCGGACATGGAGAAGTGGGCCGTTGTCGCCTGCGACCAGTTTACCTCCGAGCCCGAATACTGGGAGCGAGTGGAAAAGAACGTGGGCGACGCGCCGTCGACGCTGCGCCTGATCCTTCCCGAGGCCGAGCTCAAGTCTCCCGACGTCGAGCAGCGCATCGAAAAGATCAACGCCACGATGGACGATTATCTCAAGCGCGACCTTTTTAAAACTCTCAAGGATTCCCTTGTATATATCGAGCGTGAGCAGTCCGACGGCAGGATACGCCATGGCATTATCGGCATGGCCGACCTCGACGCATACGACTTTACGCCCGGCTCAGGCGCTCTTATCCGCGCGACCGAGGGCACGGTGCTTGAGCGCATTCCGCCTCGCGCGAAGGTTCGCCGCAACGCCGCTCTTGAACTCCCGCACGTCATGCTACTTATCGACGACCCGGATAAGACCGTCATAGAACCGCTTACCGCCGCTGTCTCGGGGATGGAAAAGCTCTACGACTTTGACCTTATGGAGAAGGGCGGGCATATCCGGGGCTACAAGCTCTCCGACGCGCAGGTCAATGCTGTTGCCGACGCGCTGCTTGGGCTCTGCTCGGATGAGGCCATGCAGAAAAAGTACGGTGTCTCCGGCGTTGCGCCGCTGCTCTTCGCCGTTGGCGACGGCAACCATTCTCTTGCGACCGCGAAGGCTTGCCGCAAGGAACAGGGTGACAGCAATCCGCTTGCGAAGTTTGCTCTTGTCGAGGTCGTCAACAATCATGACGACGCGCTGCAGTTTGAGCCCATACACCGCGTTCTCTTCGGCGTTGATCCGAAGGAGCTGCTCGATGCGTTCAAGAAGTTCTATCCAAACGCTCATGAGGGCAGGGGCGAAGGCCATGCGATCGAAGTCGTTTATGAGGGCTACCGCGGCTATTGGACAGTTCCCGACCCGAAGGTGCAGCTTGCCGTCGGTACGCTGCAAGCCTTTATCGACGACTATCTCAAGTCCCACGGCGGCGAGGTCGACTATATCCACGGCGACGACGTGACGCGCGAGCTGGGTTCCAGGAAGGGCAACATGGGCTTCCTGCTGCCTGCTATGGGCAAGGAGCAGCTTTTCAAGACCGTCATGGCTGACGGCGTGCTGCCGCGCAAGACCTTCTC
>JAFZQQ010000155.1 GCA_017620315.1 Oscillospiraceae bacterium
AAGATGATCTACCGCGCGAGCATGGAGCTGCAGACGACCGAGTTTGAAAAGGCGGCGTCGGACATCCGCACGCTCACGCAGTCTCTGAGCGGGTATTTTGAAGAGCAGAGCGTGCACAACTATTCCTCCGGTTACCGCAGCGCGAACTACACGGTGCGCGTGCCCGCGGAGCGTTTTGAGGACTTCCTGCACCAGCTCGGCGACCTTTGCCACGTCACCTATCAGACGCAGAGCGCCGAGGACGTCAGCGAATATTACTATGATATGGAATCCCGCCTCGAGACCGCGAAGATCAAGCTGGACAGGCTGCAGGATCTGCTTTCAAAGGCGGAGCTGATGGAGGACATCATCACGCTTGAGAGCGCGATCTCCGACACCGAGTACCAGATCGAGCGCCTTTCCGGTGAGAAGCGGCACTATGATTCGCTGATCGGCTATTCCACCATCTACGTCACGCTCAGCGAGGTCTACCGCGTCACCGAGACGGACAACGCGCCGCTGACCTTCGGCCAGCGCATCGCGAGCGCCTTCCGCGACGGACTGCGCAATTTTACCGACATGCTTGAGGACTTCATCGAGTGGCTTGCCTACAGCTGGCTGACGCTGCTCATCATCGCGGCGGTCATCATCATCGTCATTCGCATCATCAGGCGCGCCCGCGCAAAACGCTCGGCAAGCGGTGAAAAGCGCGAAAAGCATACGCCCTTCTGGAAGAAGAACAAGGCTCAGGCATCGGAGGGACCGGCAAGCAAAGAGGATAACGAATAACTCTTGAGGGAGGTAAACCTATGGAGCTCACCTGGCTGGGACACGCCTGCTTCGCGGTGGAAAGCGAAGGCTATCGCATCGTTCTCGACCCCTATCGCATGGACGACTATCCCACTCTGCACACAAGGGCGGACGCGGTATTCTGCTCGCACTCGCACGCAGATCACAACTGCGTCGCCGCGGTGGAGCTGACGAAGGGCAAGGCAAGCCCCTTCACCGTGGAGAAGCTCGCGACCTTCCACGACGACAGGGGCGGCTCGCTGCGCGGGGAGAATACCGTCCACATCCTGCGCTCGGAGGGCAAGACCGTGATCCATTGCGGCGACCTTGGGCACTTCCCGACCGATGCGCAGCTTGCCAAAATGTCCGGTGCCGACGTGCTGCTCATACCCGTCGGCGGGTACTACACCATCGACGCCGCGACGGCGAAACGCGTCATCGACGCCGCAAAGCCGCGCATCGCCGTGCCGATGCACTATCGCCACGGAAAGTACGGTCTGCGCGCCGTGGGAACACTCGACGAGTTTTTGAAGCTCGTCCCCGCCGCAAGCGTCCACCGGCTCTCCGGAAGCTCCTTCGTTCTCAGCGACGACATAAGCGGCGTGATCGTGCCTGAGTTCGCGGGATAATCGATACAAAATTGCTGCCCGGCGCTTCCTGCAGTGAAGCGCCGGGCAGCAATGTTTTATTTTGATGACCAGTTCGGATAAAGCGGCGCGTAGGTATCCGGGTCGAGATAGAAAACGCGTTCAAGCTCGTAGCCCTCCGCTCCTGTCGGCGGGTAAGGATCCGGGACATTATCCCTGATAAGGTCTATCTTGCGCGTGGTGCAGGCAAGCAATTGTCCGTCCCCGTCATACCAGGCGTAAACGCACAGCAGATACTTGTGAAGCGCACCGTCCACCCTTTTGACCGCATTCTCGGACAAGGGAGATATCAAACCGACATTTTTGAAGCTGTCCTGAAAGCTGACGTCGCCGGGCTGCGCCACGAAAGCGAGATAGTGGTCGACGGTGGCAAAGTAATCCTCCTGAGACTCCTCCCAGAACATGAGAGCGCCGGCGGCGGAGGTGGCATAGCTGATGTAGTACATCGGGTTCAGGAAGGTGTGGGGCACCTCGTACCAGCCATACATCTCGGTGCGCGGGTCGTTCTTTTTGATACGGCCGTACTCCTTCATGATCTTCGATTCCGACGGTGATATGACCCATCGATTCTTAAGGGTAAAGGGACGTCCCGGCCTTCTTTGTTACTCCCTCAGGCCGAAGAAGAATTTGCGCTGGAATTCGTTCCGTATCACATTCACCGGCTTGAGCTGAGATGCCGAGGTCCCCCGCATGATCATGACGTCGCGGTAGAGCAGATAGGTCTCCGGCTGCACAAGCGCCAGCTGAAGATCGCCGAGATAGCCCTCCTCAAAGTGGTGCGCAATATTCTTGTTTGCCTGGATCAGCTTTTCCTTCAGGCATTTGCGTATCGCCTCGTTATCGACCCCTTCGGGTCGGGAGCGGAGCTCCATCAGTATCACATACGCAGGCGGAACAGCGTCGGTGTCGGCGTAGATGGAATAATCCGTCACCTCGATCCCAAGCGTCTTTTCCGTCTCCTCGACCATGTTCCGCACAGCGGCCTCCGAAGTCTTCTCGCCGCGGATGTTCGCCGCGTATCCCGCGCGCATCTCGAATTGGACCAGCGGCGTCCTGTTATGAAAGCCGGTCACGCGCAATACGTCGTGCATCCGATAGCGGTACAGTCCGGAATAGTTTGTGATGATCAGCTCATAGCACTTGTCTTTCTCAAGCTTGTCCATCGTAAGGCACGGGGCGTTTTCATCCTCGGCGTCACGGAACTCCATAAAGCAGCCGTCCGGCGTCAGCACAGAGTCGACGCAGTCCATCCGGTAGACGGCGGAGAACATCCCCTCCGACGCGGAAACGCCCTGATAGAATATCCTGACGTCATCGCCGAGAATGTTCTTTTTGAGCTTTTCCGTATAGGGTGAGAAATTGGCGCCGCCGGCGCTGAAAATGAATTGGAGTCCGGGCCAGATCCTTTTTGCCCACGGCTTGCCGAAGCCCTCCGCAAACGCGGCGCGCAATTCCTCTGCTCTGCGCGGGTCCGGCTTCAGTTTGGCCAGCAGCGATGCGCGAACGTCCTCGGGAAGCTCCACACTGCCGTCGATGGTTCCCGTTTCGATATCGCGGAGCAGCATCTCGCAGTGATCCTCGATGTAACGGAACATTTCAAGGATAATGCTGGAAAAAGTCGCCTCGACATAGGTGACGTTTCTCTCCTGCAGCGCGAATCTGGCGTGAATATATCGGGTGATCACACCCTTTGCGGGCCGCCTTGCCTCGACAGGCGAGGTGTATATCCCCGATGACATGTTTTTGAACGGGCCGCTTTTTACCGCAACGGAGGACGCGCTTCCGTAGGTCGCGCCGCTCTCCAGAACAACGGCGGTCCCCTCCATCAGGTTAACGCCCTTGCCGTTGTTCCAGCCATAGCCGAGCTGAGAGGCAATCACGGAGTTGGTGTGCAGCGCATGATACTTTCCGGTGACGGAGAGCTGCTTTTTCGACAATGGAATGTACTTCGCGCAGCCGAGCGTTCCCGAGGTCTTGTTGTAATGCTCGATGTGCTCGTTTGTGAGAACGCCGTCCTCCCCTTTCACCATCCGCTCGATGTACGGCGCGAAATCGTCATACTCCCGAACAGGCACCCGCTCCTGATAGTCTCTGACGGATCGTATCTGCGAAAAACCATATTTCCTTCCGTACTCCGTGTCCTGATTCTCCCCGAGGACCGAAAGCAGCAGCGCCTCCTGCGTTTCTTCCGGTTTCTTTGTCATTTCTTCGAGAGAGCGGACAGCCGACTTGCCCACAAGGCACATCGCCTTCATCATCGTACCGTATAAAGACATGATCTCTCCCCCCACCGCGTTTTCATTTGATTTTATCTATCTTAATTATTATATCAACGCGGTTTGCAGACCGCAATATTTTTTTGTGTGTCCAACCGGGTGTTTATCTTTCCAATCCTTTCCTGCCAGCCGCGCACGCTGCTCCGCCGTCGCCGCCGGATTCGCCAGCGCGCGCAGCGTCGCGTCGTACCGCGTCTGTACATCGGCGAGGTCTGAGCGGATGTGCTTTCCAACCGTGCCGCCGAGCAGACCAAGAAAGCCCCCGCGCACAAGCATAAGGGAGGCGGCGCCCCATGCTGGAACGTCGCCTCCCTTGCAGACAAGCTGGACTTGTCCTTGCGGAACTATTTCAGCCCCACTACGTTTATGAGGTAATCCTCATACTCTGGCGGAATGCCAATGTCATAGGTTTCATAGTAGCGCAAGAACTGAACTGGAAAGGTAAACGGACCATCCGAAAAAATAGCGCCGACACCGTCATCTTCGCCTGTAAAAATGTCTTTCACGGGAAAGCCTGCAATGCCAACCGGCAAATTCTTTATGTGCGAGATTATTGTTTTTCTCGGCAGACTATTTTTGTAGTTGCGAAACTCGGTAAACGAATCCGTGCTTTCTCGATACTTCATTCCCTCAAAAAAGCCAAAGCCGATTTTTCCACCTGCTGTTTTCATCTGATTCTCCTTCTTTGATTTGGTGCATACTCCTTCATTTCCCCCGTTCCCATCTGACCAATAGCGTAGCTTCCATCGGGGAAAAAATAAATTACATCATTTGGCGCAATCACAGTAACGCCCAGAGCATTAGCAAGCTCCTCCGCGAAGCAATAACCGCCATCGGCCGAGGTTCTGCCTGTGTCACAGCTCAACAGACGGATGCTCTGCCCTTTGTAGGACGGATCATGCAAAATGACATTTGCAAGCTCTCGCGCACTCATGCTTGGTGCGTTGCTTCCGAAGCCCACGCCTCCCGGCGTCCCATGCATTGCGACGTCAAAAAAGCCGTCCATCGGAGCAACCTTTTGTGAATACTCTTTCAAAATGTCGCCGCTCGGAAAAGCTTCAAAACCCTGTCTGAGGCTCTGCTTTTCCGATGGCACGGGCTTTACCCAGCCCTTTCGGTCACCCGATGCGTCGAAGGTGTCCTCCCATGCCATATTAGCACCATCCGCGCCGCTTGTCCACTCCGAGTCCGTCAGTCCGAGCGGGTCGATGATCGGTTCTCCGGCCTCGTCGAGCGTGAGCGGCTTCATGCGTTCAGCGATGTCTGCGAGCGCTCGCTGCGTCTCCGTCGCCGCCTGTCGTGCGTTTGCGGGCGCGAACTCGTCGAGGCGGCGGCTTGCCCAGTCCACCATGTCTGCCGTGCTCTGCGCCAGCCGCGCACGCTGCTCCGCCGTCGCCGCCGGATTCGCCAGCGCGCGGATTTGTACATAACAGCAGAGCGGCGCTCCACACGGAACGCCGCCCTGCTGTTGTCAGCAATGTCAAAAAGCGGACTGGAAGAATTGAGTCAAATCAAAATCTGATGTAACATACAAAGCCCCTACCTGTTCGTCATTTTTAACCGTTATTTGTCCAAGCC
>JAFZQQ010000156.1 GCA_017620315.1 Oscillospiraceae bacterium
CGACACCCTTTTTCGCCGCCGAAAAAGGGTGGAAAAAGGCGCTTGAACCTACGGTTCAAGGCTCCCTAAATTGAACCGAAATGATATTTCACGTCGCGCTGCCGGACCGGCGCAACAAATCTGAATACTGCCGTCCACGCATGCCGCTTGCGCTGCGTTTCCAATGACCGCAGCCATTGTGCCACGCAGCAACCGCGCCTTGTGCGGCGCTGTTGCGACATGTGGGGTTTTAGGCGCCGCTGTTGCGGGGAAGGCAGGCTGCGGCCTGATGGGCAGCAGCGCAAGCGGCATGCGGGCCGCGACGTATTCAAGCTTGTTGCGCCGGTCCGGCAGCGCGACGTGAAATATCATTTCGGTTCAATTTAGGGAGCCTTGAACCGTAGGTTCAAGCGCCTTTTTCCACCCTTTTTCGGCGGCGAAAAAGGGTGTCGCGCCGGAGCGCGAAACACCCCCCGCACGCCCGCAGGCGCGCAAAACCCTGCGCGACAGGAAGGGTGCGAAGCATCCATGGAAGCGCAAAAAGAAAAGCCCCGCGCAGCGAAGGCGCGAGGCTTCGGACAAACCTTTTACGGAATAATGATATCGGGCTCGGGCTCCGGCTGAGCGGGCGTCAGCACGTCGGTGGCGGCGATGTGGTTTTCGATGCGCTGCATGATCATGTCGAGCGCGACAAGGTTCCGCCCGCCCTCGAGCACGATGATGTCGGCATACTTGCGCGTCGGCTCGACAAACTGCTCGTGCATGGGCTTGACCGTCGTGAGATACTGCGTCACAACGCTCTCGAGCGTCCTTCCGCGTTCGCGCACGTCGCGCAGCGCGCGGCGAAGGATGCGGACGTCCGCGTCTGTCTCGACGAAGATCTTGATATCGAGCATTTCGCGCAGAACGGGGTGGTGGAAGATGAGGATGCCCTCCACGATGACCACTTTGGACGGGCGTACGAGCTCGGTGTCGTCCGTGCGCTGATGCTCGGAATAGGAGTAGATCGGAACGCGGACCGATTTGCCAGCCTTGAGCGCGCGCAGATGCTCGACGAGCATGGGGGTGTCAAAGGCGTCGGGGTGGTCATAGTTCTGCTTGCAGCGCTCCTCGAAGGGGAGATCCTGCCGCTTGTAGTAGCTGTCGTGGTGCATAACGGTGATATCCTCGCCGAAATGCTGCTTCAAATGCTCGGTAAGCGTGGTCTTGCCCGAGCCCGTGCCTCCGGCGACGCCGATAAACATTACGCTCATTCTGGCACCTCCTGCAATTTTTTCTGCCTCTTTTGATTATTATAGGCGAGAAACGACGGAAAATCAAGGGCTTGAAAAGAACTGAGAAAGATTTTGCCGAAAGAAAGGTTGACGACGGAAAAAAATGTGGTATTATGTAAATGTATGCAGTCATTTACATAATGCGGCTACAGCGTTATTATGGTTTTTCGGTGAGTAAGGAGCATAGCATGGATCAGATTCAGATAAAGTGCCCTGAATGCGGGGAGATGTATTCGTCTACATACCGCCGCTGCCCATTCTGCGAGGAGGACGGGGAAGGCGAGCGCAGGCTGGCTTATGGGCCGAAAAGACGTGTGATCGACAGAAACAAGCAGCCCTCGGCCCTCGGGTGGATCATAGCCGTGGCGGTGCTGGTGGTCGGCCTGGTAGGCTGGTATGTTTTCGGCGGCAATATCGCCGGGCGCGGCAGCAAGCCCGCGAGCGGGAAGAACGACGTGCAGATCACGGATCAGCAGCCTGCGGTCCCGGTCAGCAATCCCGGAACGGGGACTTCCTCCGCCGTGCCTGCCGATTCTGCGCCGACCAACGCGTCGGGCGAAGAAACGCCGGGCACTACGGATGCTTCGGGGGAGGGCGGCGCGCAGCCCATAGGCGTTGAGCAGCCGACTCCCGACCCGGAGGAGAACGTGGACGTTTCGGGCGCAAAGCTCAACCGTGAGGACTTTACGCTCAGCGGCGTGGGCGACAGCTTTACGGTCAAGGTCTCCGGCACGGAGGCGACGCCGCACTGGTCTATAGACAACGCAAACGTGGCCTCGCTTTCACCGGACGGAACGGTCACCGCTGTTGCAAACGGCAGGACGACGCTCCGCTGCAAGGTCGGCTCGCGCGAGCTCACCTGCATCGTCCGCGTGAACAACACGGGAAGAACGGCGGAGCCCGCCGCCGCGCCTACGAGCGTCGAGCCCGTCACGCCCACTGCGCCTGCGACGCCCGGCACCTCCGCGGCAAGCCCCTCCGGGTCTTCCGGCAGCGCCTCTCAAAGCACGTCGCAGCCTTCCCCCACGCCGACGCCGTCTTCGACGCATGTGGACGCGTCCTCGCTCAAGGTCAAGACCAATTACGGCACGACGCTCCAGAAGGATCCCGACACCGGCTATCCCGACTGCACCGTGCGCATCGGCGGAGATCCCATTGCTTTGAAGATCAGCGGTACGGATGTGCCGGTCTCGTCCTGGACCTCCGACAAGCCTTCGGTGGTCGAGGTCTCGGCGGACGGAAAGCTCACTCCGGTGAGCGCGGGCACGGCGCACGTCACAGCAGTGGTCGGAGACGCGGAGATCATCTGCATCATAAGAGTCAGGTAAACAATATTCGTACACGACGGGAACTGAGCGCATAAGAACGCATATTAGACTGCCAAAGAAAGCTCCGCAGGGTTTGCCGCCCGC
>JAFZQQ010000157.1 GCA_017620315.1 Oscillospiraceae bacterium
CGTAGCACGAGACCCGCTCCGTTCCGTACGCCCCGCGGAGATAGCGCTTCCACGCCCGGTGATTGCGCTTTGTGTTCCAGTTCGGCGAATGATTGTCGACCGAAGAGGGGGTATCGCGGTCGTCGAGCATGGGATAGAGCGGCATCTGAAAAGCGATATTCACCTCGCCGCGGTCGCGGGCGAGCATACACAGCGCAGCGGTCAGGCCGCCTCCGGCGCTCTCTCCGCCGATCATGAGCTGATCCGATCGTACGCCGAGCTCGTCCGCGTGCGCTTTGAGATAGAGCAGCGCGGCGTAACAGTCCCGAAGCCCCGCGGGATAGGGGTGTCTGCGGGAGAGACGGTAATTCGGCGCCACAAGCACGGCGCCGAATTTTGTGACCAGCGACAGTGCCCTTGTCAGATAGACGTCGCGCGCCGAGCCGGACTGAAAGCCGCCTCCGTGCAGCCACAGCACGCCCGGCACGGGCGCCGCGCCTGTTCGGAGCGGACGGAGAATGAGCAGGCTGAGCGTGCCGCCGTCTGAGGGTATCCGCCGCGTCTCTGCCTTAACAAGACGTCGTTCCATCGCCGCGCCTCAGAAGAAGAACCGCTTGACCAGCGCGTGACGGAGGGGAGGGATCGTGCCGGCGAGCAGCAGCAGAAGCCCTGCCGCGCCAAAGCCCGCCAGCGGGAACAGGCTCCAGAGAAACATCTGCGTTCCGAAGCTTATGTGCTCGAAGAACTCCACAAGCACGGCAAAAGCGCCGCAGAGAATGAAGAAGCCTCCAAAGATGAACAGCCTGTCACGCTTGACGTATTTGAGAAGGCATATCATCGCCGTGGAGAGAAGACAGCTTGCAACGATGACGGGGAAGGCAAAGCTCATGAACCAGTTCCCCCCGGTCTTGAGACAGATATACAGCACATAAAGCGCCGCGGCGGCATGGTCTATAGGCACAAATACCTCGGCGATCGGATGGCGGAACCACGCGGGCAGCAGTGCCACAATATAGAACAGGACTACGCCGAGCGCGACATAGCCGCTCCAGCTTACCGTACCGTACAGCCTTAAACAGATCGCAAGGCAGACCGAGACCGAGACGGCGCAGAGCATCGTGATGATGAACAGCACGCCGTGGATGGTCTCCTTATAGCGCGGGGGCAGCGTATCGGGATAGGTTTTGCCGCTCTCGGCCCCGTCGGGATTCCAGACAGGGGTGGAGCACAGCGGGCATTTTGCCGCGCCATCCTGAAGACGTACGCCGCATTTGACACAATACATTTTGATCCTCCATACTGACGTATGCAAAAAATGAATGATCCTCCGGGAAATCAGTTCGTGTTGCTTTCTATATCCACAGCTATCCCGAGCTCCACAAGGGAGGAGAAAAAGCGCCGTTCAAGCTCGGATTCGCGTGTGTTGCGGATCATGTTGATATAGGTTTTTTCACCGCAGCTGATCAAAGAGCAGTTGTTTGGATAGCTGCGCTGAGGCCCGATGATAAACTCCAGGCGCTCGACATAGGGAGCCATCTCCGCGGGAAGCTTTACCGCGCCGAGATTGGAAACGTTCAGCGAGCCTCCGCTCTCTCCGCTCTGGCGATAGACCATGTCCATGACCAGATTTTTGACCATCAGCGGCGCGAGCCGCAGCGCCACATGCTTCTGCGGCTGGACGTTCGCGGCGATCATGGCCGCCATGTTCTGCCGCGTGGCTCCAGCACAGATCTGGTGATATATCGTCGAGCAAAGCTCGGCAAGTGTATAATCGCCGTAGCGCGGGTCTACGCCGGGATTCAGCACCAGCACAAAGTTTCGCAGCGTATCGCTTTTGAAGAACCTGCGCAGGTCGATCGCCACGGTGATCTTGACCGGGCGGCGGCGCCTGAGCGGCAGCTCGAGCGCCTGCATTTCGATGATGCACCTGGCCATGACCGCCGCGAGAAACGCCGTGACCGAGACCTTGTAGCCGTGCGCGGCGTCCAGCAGCGCGCGAGAGCTGACCACGCCGGTCGTCAGATGGCGAAAACCGTCCGCCTCCGGCGTGCCGTACATATGGTACGCTGTGGTCTCTTTTCTGCCCGCGGCGACCTCCGCGGCGTTGTGCAAAAAGCTGTCCTCCAGCTCCGCCTTTGTCGGCGCCTGCGAGAGATCCCTGACCATGTCGCCCTTTGGGATATCGACGCCGTATTTGAGCTCAAGATATCTTGCGACGAGCGTGCAGAGGAAAACGATGCCGCCATGCCCGTCGGTGATGGAATGAAAGAACTCGACCGCAATGCGGTTCTTGAAATAGAGCACCCGCAGGCAGCTGCGGCGCAGCTCGCTTTTGCCCATAAAGGTCAGCGGATAGGCGTAGTCCGCCCGCACGTTCACGCGTTCCCGGTTCTGCTCGAGGTAGTACCAGAAAAAGCCCTTGTGCAGCGTCACAAAAAAGGACGGGAACCGGGGCGCCAAATCGTCCACGGCGCGCTGCAATATCTCCGGCTCGACCTCCTCCGTCAGGCCCGCGGAAAGTCGGAAGACGTTGCACCAGTCCCTCTGCGAGATGGCCGGAAAGATCAGCGCCGCCGTGTCGAGACGATACCACTTTTTCATCTCTTTTTCAGCACGACCTCTCCCGCGCGGCCGCCGACGTATTCGCCGTTCTCCAAAACGCTTCTGCCGTTGACGACGACGTGGACGATCCCTCCGGGCTTAAAGTCGCTCTTCCGTTCGTCCACGCGCATCTCCCCGAGGTCGATGACGGTCAGATCCGCCTTGTAGCCGGGCTTCAGATAGCCGCGCTCGGGGATCTCATAGCGGTCGGCTGTGGCGCCGGTCATCTTGCGGACGATCTTTTCCGCGGGGATGCCGTAACGCGCGGCAAGCACAAAGAACTGCGGGAAGGTCTGGAACGCGGCGATATTCTGCAGCCCCTTGTCCACGACCCACGCGTCGGTCATAAAGACCGACAGCTCGTCCTCCATCAGCCGACGGACGATCTCGTCGTTATAGTATTTGCCGAGGTATATGCCGCCGGCGCGGTTTGAAAGCTCGACGAGCTTCAAATACATATCAAGGTTTGAAAGCCCCTCCGCGGCGGCGCATTCCGGGATCGTTTTGCCCTCGTACTCGGGGTGCTCGTCCGAAATATAGGCGACGACCATGTCGTCCCAGTCTATGCCGAGCACCTTGCGGTACATGAGTATCGTGAGCTGGAGCTTCAGCCGGTTGAGCGGCTTTGCGGCGTCCTCCTTGGAAAGCTGCGCGTACCACTCCGGAAAGACCACCGTGATGACGGAGGCGCCATAGTGGAAAACATAGTTGTCGAACGCGATCGGGTTCCCCTCCGCGCGCTCGCGGCGGAAGGTCGCGAGCATCTTGTCCACCACCTTCCAGCTCCGCTCGCCGGTGAAGATCAGGTGGCTGTACTCCAGCTTGCAGCCGGACTTGTGCATGATCTCAACAGCCTCGTCAAGCCCCAGCTCAAGGTGGGATTTCTTTGTGAAGAGGGGATAGTCGGCACTGACGACGGAGCAGGCGCGCGGATGAACCGTGATGATGCCGCCGTACTTCGCGATCTCCTTCGCGAAGGCGATGATCTCATCCTTCGCGGCGTATCGGTCTGGCTCGTACATAAAGCCGAAGGAACCGCCAAAGGCGCCGCCGTCCATCGCCTCGCGGACATGGGCGAGCTCGCGCTCTATCTTGTCCTGCGTAAAGGGCGCGGGATCATAGCCGGAAATGCCGGCGCGCACCGAGCCCTGGCCGATCAGCGGAACGATGTTGACAAAAAGCCTGCCCTTCACACGCTCCTTGAACGCGGCAAAGCTGCCGGTATGACGGGCGTCGAAAAGTCCGCCGCCCAGCTTGTCGCGATAGGGCGTGTCCTCGTCCGCTCCAAAGGGCGAAAAGCTGCAGTTGCCCGTTATCTGCGTGGTGATCCCCTGCTCGATAAAGGGCTTAAAATACTTCTCCGCGTCCTCCCGGTCACAGAAAAAGTCGTTGTGTGAGTGCGCGTCGATAAATCCTGGGCAGATCTGCCGCCCATCCAGCTCGATAACGCGGTCGGCGCCGCCCTCCGGCGCAGCACCGACGGAGACGATGCGGTCGTCCTCGATCAGCACGTCGCCGGCATAGGGCGCGGCGCCGGTGCCGTCATAGATCATCCCGTTTCTGAACAGTGTTTTCATACAATGTCCTCCGTTTTATTACAGACCGTTTGGCTTGTACTCGCCAAAACCCTCGCCGAGAACCTCGCTGGTGTCTGAGACGATGAAAAAGGCGTCGGGGTCAAGCTCCTTGACGATGCGCTTGACCATGACGATCTCACGGCGACGCACCGCGCATAAAAGAATGGGCCGCTCGGTGTTCGTGTATGCGCCGATCGCGCGGAGCTTCGTCACGCCGATGCCGCGCTCGAGCAGCGCGTCGGCTATCTCGTTTTCCTTCGCGGAGATGATGTGCGCGAGCTTTCCGGTATTGCCGCCGTAAACCAGCAGATCGACCACCTTGGAGCAGACGAAAAGCGCCACGCCGCCGTAAAGCGCGTTGTTGAGGTTTCTGAACACGGCGGCATAGCCGACGATGACCGCAAGGTCGAGACAGAGCATCACGCTGCCGAGCGAGAGCTGCGGCAGACGATGCTTTAAAAGCCATGAAACAAGCTCAGTGCCTCCGGTGTTCGACTCCTCGTGGTTGATCAGCCCGCAGCCGATGCCCAGCAGCACGCCGCCGTAAAGACAGGCGAGCAGCTTGTCCATCGCCGCGAAGGTGTGCAGCGCAGCCACGGCGTCCACCAGCACCGAACTGAGGACCATGGCGTAGAGCGAGCGCACAAGGAACGCCGCGCCGAAGCGCTTGAAACCCAAAAGATAAAGCGGTATGTTCATTACCAGCAGCTGCGCGCCGACGGTGAGCGCGGGAATATATCTGTTTATGATCTGCGCGACGCCCGTGAGCCCGCCGCAGGTGAGATCGTTCGGAACATAGAACCAGTCGAACGCCACAGCGTAGATCACGCAGCCGAGCGTGATGACCGCATAGGCGCGAATACTCTCTTTTTTCAAGCTGTTATCTCCTCAAAAATCCCGCGGAGAACCTTGGCCCTCCGCGGGAAGTTGCCCAGTGGTTTGATACTATCCTACGCCGTAGGCGCACGCGTCGCAAAGAGGCTCCAGAGTGTACCTGGCAAGCAGGAAAATCTTGTAGCATTCCGCGCCGCCTGCCTCATTCGGGCGTTCGAGCCTGTAAAACGCGGTCTCCTCCGTGGTAACAGGGAGCACCTTCGTACCGAGCAGTACCCCTTCGGAATCATACCACGCGGCGATGAGCATAGCAATGATCTTCTCGGGAGGGTTGTTCACGTAAATGCCCAGCGAGCTGCTTTGCGGCTCGTCGTCACAGCATATGCCGAAGCTGCTGTCGACAAGCTCCAACTCGCCGTCGGTGACGTTCTTCCGAACCAAATAGCCGTTTTCACAGAAGAAGTTTTCTTCGCTGTAGCCTCCGTCTGTTCCTGCAGTGATCGCACCACCGATCCAGCCGGAGAACATGAGCAG
The DNA here is from genome assembly GCA_017620315.1 of Oscillospiraceae bacterium. Classification (GTDB taxonomy): domain Bacteria; phylum Bacillota; class Clostridia; order Oscillospirales; family Oscillospiraceae; genus Hominicoprocola. The sequence continues at coordinate 5,526 of JAFZQQ010000157.1, forward strand.
AGGCGGGTCGTTTTCGGGAGCCGGCTGCGATACAAGGCACTTGCTGACTCCGACAATAGAAGTCCTGTCCATCGTATTCCCGGAAAAGGACAAGGTGATCAGCATGAACTCGTCTTCTCTAAAACCGGTGAGAACCAGGTCGTTGCCTTCGTTGCCTCTGATAATGACTTTCCCGGAAAGATCAATAGCGCCTCCTGCGGAATTTACGACCACAGCGCCTATGACGCTGTTTGTCAAACCGTTCGCTACGCCGGGATACGCAAGAAGATCGTCGTATTGCCCGATATCCAGAAAATAATTGCCCGTTATCAGTCCTCCGGACATATCAAAGGTACCGTGCCAGACATAAACGGCTCCGCCGATCAGCGCATAATTGTTGGCTATGGCGCCGCCGCTCATTTCGACCCAGCCCGCAGGCCCTTCGATAAAGACGCCGCCGCCGTATCGCGCCTCGTTTCGGGTGATGTCTCCTTTTTTGATGGAGAATTCGGAGTTGTCGCAAATATATACTCCGCCGCCCTCGCCGAAGCTTGCATAGTTTCCGTATATTCTGCCGCCGTTAAGCGTCAGTTTGCCAAACTCGGCGTAGATCCCGCCGCCGTTGCCCGTTGTGTTGCCGCCGGTGATCATTCCGCCGCCTTTGCTGTCTTCAACGGTCAGGCTGCCGCCGTCGATCACCTTGATCACACTGCCGTTTGCCAGCGGGCTTTGCAGATTCCTGTCAAGCTGAAAGCCGTTCAGGTCTATCGTGACGTCCACTCCGGAAATCACGATCGGTCCGGTCGATGCGTCTGACGCGACGGCATTGCCCTTAAGCCTGATCTTGCAGCTTCTTGCGACCGCCTGACTGATCAGCTTCCAGCTTTCAATCTCCAAATAGCCCTCGGTGCCCCTGTTATCCGCCCTGGCTGCCCCGGATGGGAGCAGCGCCAGCAGCATTACCAGCGTCAGAAGAACGGAGAACAGTCTCTTGCCTTGCTTCATCATAGCAGCCTCCCTCATTTTATGCCTCACGGCAGTTTTCCCAAAAGACATTATACAATAGATCGGCAAAAAAGCAAGTCTTATACATACATATTGTATAGGGCCGCGCAAAGCTTTTTTCCGCGTTTTGGCAGGCGGCGCGGCGTATCATTTTTGCTTGCCGCGGGCAAACTCAAAGCGTGGACAAAGGAGTGTGATCGAAGATGAATACAACCTCGTTTTTTCGCGGGGTCGGCGCCGGTGCGGTCGTCGGCGCTGCGCTCGGCGCGATGGTCGTGTCCAGGCAGGA
>JAFZQQ010000158.1 GCA_017620315.1 Oscillospiraceae bacterium
GGAAGCAGCTCGCGGTTTGTGAGCGCCGCCGCCTTTTTGACCTGTGCGAGCGCGCGGATGATCTCATACGGCATGGTCTCCATTCCGACGCCTATGGGAAAATTGAGCCGCGACCGTTCCGTCTGCGCGCCCCACAGCGCATCACCGGGAACACGCATATCGCCCATGCTGTCATGCTCCGTGCGGTATTCCATGCCTGCCTCCCCTTACACGTTCAATTGCGCGCTGCCCGAAGCGGAGCCCTCAAAGACGCTGCTGTTGCGCCTCAAAAAGCTCTCGACCTGCTCCGCACAGCGTCCGGTGTAGTTCTCCGGTGTGAGCAGAGCGTTCATCTCATCCTCTGTCATGCCGAATTCACCCGTTGCGGCAAGTCTTGCGATCAAGTCGCACGGCTCGCCGTTTTGCATTTTTTTCACGGCCTCCATCGAGCAGCGGCGGATGACCTCATGGAGCGCCTGACGGTCGCCGCCGCGCTTGACCGCCTCCATCAGCAGGTTCTCGGTCGCAAGGAACGGCAAATATTCCCGCACGCTCTTATCAATGATCGCTTCGTTGACGCGCAGCCCCGCCGTTACGTTCTGTGCAAGGCGCAGGATCGCGTCTGCGCAGAGGAATGCCTCCGGCATTGAGATGCGGCGGTTTGCGCTGTCGTCCAGCGTGCGCTCCAACCATTGTGTTGAGGCGGTCATCGGCGCGTTTGCGGCGTCCGCCATCAGATAGCGGCTGAGCGAGCAGATGCGCTCGCAGCGCATGGGATTGCGCTTGTACGGCATGGCGGAGGAGCCGATCTGCGCGTCCTCGAACGGCTCCTGAAGCTGGCGGTCGTGCTGGAGCAGCCGGATATCCGTCGCCATGCGGCAGCAGCTTTGCGCAATCGAGGAAAGGGCGTTCAATATACGGCTGTCCAGCTTGCGCGGATAGGTCTGGCCCGCCACGTCAAAACATTCGTCAAAGCCGAAGGCCGCCGCAATGCGGCGGTTCAGCTCGTCCACCTTGCCGCCGTCTCCGTCGAACAGGTCGAGCAGGCTTGCCTCCGTTCCGGTCGCGCCCCGGCAGCCGAGAAAGCGTATGCAGCCAAGCGCGAAGTCCAACTCCTCCGCGTCGGAGAGAAGGTCCTGCATCCACAGCGTCGCGCGCTTGCCGACCGTGGTCGGCTGGGCGGGCTGGTAGTGGGTATAGCCAAGCGTCGGTATCGCCTTGCAGCGCTCGGCGAACGCGGCGAGGTTTGCCACGGTCTTTATAAGCTCGCCGCGCAGATACCGCAGCGCGTCGCGATAGAGGATAAGGTCGGCGTTGTCGGTGACATAGCAGCTCGTCGCGCCGAGGTGGATGATCCCCGCAGCGGACGGCGCAGCCTTTCCGTAAACGTAGATGTGCGCCATGACGTCGTGGCGCACTTCCCGTTCCCGCACGGCGGCAAGGTCAAAATCAATGTTCGAGATCTGCGCGTTCAGCTCCTCGACCTGCTCGCCTGTCACCGGCAGGCCAAGCTCATGCTCCGCGCGGGCAAGCTCCGTCCAGAGCCTCCGCCACGTCTCGATGCGCGTCCGCTGCGAAAACAGATGCAGCATATAAGTCGAGGCGTAGCGCGTGGACAGAGGAGACTCGTATTTGCTGTACATGATGCTCCTCCATTCACCGCTTGATGTAAGAATCGCGCTCCGCGCCGACGGATATGTATTCGATGCGGCAGCCGACGGCGGATTCGATGCGCTCCACATATGCCCTTGCCGCTTTCGGAAGCGCCGCCCAGGTGCGGATTTCGGAAATATCGCAGCGCCAGCCGTCCATGTATTCGATCACGGGCCTTGCCTTGTCCAGCGCGGCCGGAAACGGGAACTCATCCGTCCGAATGCCGTCCGTCTCGTATTGCACACAGACGGGTATCTTGTCAAGATAGCTCAAAACGTCCAGCTTTGTCAGCGCAAGCGACGTAGCGCCCTGCATCCGCACGCCGTAGCGAGTGGCAACGAGGTCGATCGGCCCGACGCGGCGCGGACGGCCGGTTTTCGCGCCGTATTCAGCGCCCGCCTCGCGCAGCGCGTCCGCCTCCGGCCCGAACATTTCACAGGTAAACGGCCCCTCGCCGACGCAGGTGGAATATGCCTTGACAACGCCGAGCACCTCGTCCACCTTCAGCCACGGCGCGCCGGAGCCGACGGGAGCATAGGCGGCGATGGCGTTGGACGAGGTCGTATACGGATAGATACCGCAGTCGAGATCGCGCAGCGCGCCGAGCTGCGCCTCAAAAAGGATGCTCTTCCCGGACGCTTCCGCGTCGCGGAGCACGGCGGAGGCGTCGCAGATATACGGCTTGAGCTTTCCGCCGTACTCGTCGAGCCAGTCCAGCAGCGAGCGCAGCGCGCAGGGCTTTTCGCCGTAGACGCCGGTGAGCGTCAGGTTTTTCCATTCCAGAAGGTCCTTCGCATGCTCGCGCAGATGCTCGGAATAGAACAGCTCGCCAGCAAGAAGCGTCTTCTTTTGGTATTTATCCGAATAGAACGGCGCAATGCCCTGGCGTGTGGAGCCGTATTTCTTATCCTTGAGCCGGGCCTCCTCCAGCGCGTCCAGCTCTCTGTGCCACGGCAGCAGAAGCGAGGCCCGCTCGCTGATCTTCAGATTCTTCGGCGTGACGGGAACGCCCGCCGCGCGGAGCGTTTCTATCTCCGTCCACAGGTTTTCGAGATCCAGCGCGACGCCGCTGCCGAGGACATTGACGACGCCGTCGCGGAAGATACCGGACGGGAGCAGATGCAGCGCAAATTTGCCGCGCTCGTTGACGACGGTGTGCCCCGCGTTGCCTCCGCCCTGATAACGGACGACGTAATCATACCGCTCGGTCAGCAGATCCACCATGCGGCCCTTGCCCTCGTCGCCCCAGTTGATTCCTACGATAGCACAGTTTGCCATAAATCATCCTCCTCCGGTTTTCTTATGCCTGATTGAGCGCCGCGTCGATCAGCCCGACGAACAACGGATGCGGGCGGTTGGGACGGCTCTTGAATTCGGGATGGTACTGCACGCCGACGAAGAAGGGACGCTCCGCCAGCTCCACCGCCTCCACAAGCCGTCCGTCCGGGGA
>JAFZQQ010000159.1 GCA_017620315.1 Oscillospiraceae bacterium
GCCGTCGTTCACCGTCGCGCTGTCCATCGTGCCGCTGCCGCCGTTTGCGCTGTACGTCACCGTGTAGGCGATCCGCTTCCAGAAAGCGACCGCCACCGTATCCGGGGAAATCAGATAGACGGACGAACCGGCGTCATAATCCTCGCCGTTGACCTGCCAGTTGGCAAAGACCTTTCCCTGCGGCGGAGTAAACTCACACTCGGGCAGCGTCGCGTTCGGATCTGCGAAGCCCTGCGGCTCCATCGTGCCGCTGCCGCCGTTCGGATCGTATGTAACGGTATAGGGGGCGTCCTTCCAGAACGCCACCGCCACCGTATCCGGAGAGATCACATAGACGGACGAACCGGCTTTATACTGTTCTCCGCCTATCTCCCAGTGCGCGAACACCTTGCCCGCGGGAGGAGTGAAGCTGGAATCGGGCAGCGTCGCGTTCGGTTCGCCGTACAGAAGGCTGTCCATCGTTCCGCTGCCGCCGTTGGGGTCGAACGTCAGGCAGCTGTTGCCCAGAGCGACGCTCGTTACGCTGCCCGGAAGCCTGGCTTTTTTCAGCGAGGCGCAGTTGGAAAAGGCGCTCACCCCTATGCTTTGAACGCCGTATTCTATCTTCAAATCATAAAGCGCGCCGCACCAGGCGAAGGCCCTTTCCCCGATGCTCCTTACGCTTCCCGGGATCCGAACGCCCCTGAGCGCGGAGCAGTTAAAAAACGCGCAGGTCCCGATGCTCGTCACAGAGCCGGATATCTCCGCGCTCTGCATCGACGTGCAGCCGTAAAAAGCGTAGTTTCCGATACTGGTTACGCCGTTTTGGACGATCACCGCTTTGATTTGGTTGCGAGATCCATACCACGGTGTGCTCGATGCGTTTTCAAAATTCCACATCGCCCCCGTGCCGTCGATGGTCAGCTTGCCGGCATCGTCCAGCGTCCATGTAAGGTCGTCGCCGCACTCGCAGCTGCCAAATTCAATAATGGTATAGGTAGGTATTGAATCGACCTCAAGTAGATTCCACTGCTCCTCATTGCCGTTGTATATTATTTTTTTAAGATTCCCGCAAGAAAAGAAAGCATATTCCCCAACACTCAGCACACTTGCGGGTATTGACACGCATATCAGATTCGTGCAACTAACAAACAGAGCATCCGAAATACTGGTTACTCCGTTTTTGATTACGACATTCAAAATAGCTTGATTCCCGTAAAACGGGCTTCTACTCTGTGAAGAAAAACCATAGTTCCACATCGCCCCCGTGCCGCTGACGGTCAGCGTGCCGCTGCTGCTCAGCGTCCATGTAAGGTCGTCGCCGCACTCGCCGCTGCTGACCGTCGCCGCATTTGCAGCAATCGGAAGCAGCGCCGCGCAGACCACCAGGATCAGCGCCATGTTCAAAAGCCGCTTTGTCATTGCGTTTCCCCCTCTTAATTGTCAATTATTGCGTCAAAACACACAAACATTACACCAAAACGCATAATATCAACTCAACAATTGTTTTTCAAGTATAAAACAAAAGTTTGTATTAATTTTTAGAAAATTTGTGCATAATGTTGAAAAGAGAAGGGCGCCGCCCGCAGGCAGCACCCTTCCGTGCGCTTCTTATCAACTTTGCTTCGGCCAGGTATCCGCAGCGCAGCGCGGGGCAAAGTCCGACTTGTTCACCAGCATGAGCTTATAGCTCGTGCCGCCGGAGCCGAGCGTGACGTCGACGGTCGTGTTTTCGGCGTTTCCAAGGTCGTACGTCTCCACGGCCGCGAGCTTGCCGTCCTGATAGCTTGCAACGATCAGCATCGTGCCCGCCGGCGCGTTTGTCGCCTTGCAGCCGACCGTTTTGCCGTCGTCGCTGACGCCGGTGATCGTAACGGCCGCGGGCAGCTTTTCCCAGTGTGCGGTATAGCTCCTGTCGCCCGAGCTGCCGAAACGGATGGTGACGGTCTTTGTCTGCCCGTCGAGCCCCGTGCCCGTCCAGCCCGTGAACACATAGTTCTCGCGCGTCGGCTCGGCGAGCGTGAAGTCCGAATACTCACTGGTATAAGTCACGGGATTCTCCTTCGCGTTCGTCCCGCCGTCGAGGTCATAGTCGATCTTGTACTCTTTCGCCGCGGTCTTCAACTCATGCGCTTCGGTCTCGGCGATCTCAAACCGCGAATCGTCGCAGGTGAAGTTCGCGATGCTCCCCCTGCCGTTCAGCCCGTCGGTGAACACGCCGGAATAGTAAAACACGCCCACGCCGATCCTCGTGTTCTCGTCCAGCTTGCCGGTCACGGCGATCACCGGCGGCTGATAGCCCGGCACAAAGAACTCGCTCATATTCTGATACAGCACCACGTTTGCCGCTGTCCCGTTCTCGCCGCCTTTGAGATTGCCGGTGACGTTGACCTTGCCGGAGACGCTGAACGTTCCGTTATCAACGTACACGCCGCTGCCTCCGCTGCTCTCCGAGACGTTGCGCGTGACCGTGCCGCCCGACATGGCAAACGAACCTCCGCCGTAGACCAGCACGCCTCCGCCGTTGCTGACAACGTTGTTGCCGGAGATCTCGCCGTTTTTCATCACAAACGTGCCACCGGCGC
>JAFZQQ010000009.1 GCA_017620315.1 Oscillospiraceae bacterium
ACGATCAGGTTCATTTGCCGCCTGCGGGCGGCAAACCCTGCGGGGCTTTTTTTGGGGGGGCTAAGCAGTTGATCAAGGCCTGTCATTCCCATACCATTGTTTGATGCTGATACCAGTGCGCGTGCTCCCATTCCGTTTCCTCCGCGATCCAATACCTCGCGGCACGCAGCGGCGCAAAGGTTTCTCCGTCGAGCAGGAAAACCTGACAGGTATAGGCGTTTTCAGCTCCGTCCGGACGGTCAAGCTCAAACTCCAGCCTGCCGTCGGTAAGCTCATAGGCTTGTGTATTACAGGCCAGCAGAGCCCCGTTCTCGTCGTACCACGCGCCGACCAGCACAGCAGAGGTAGTTCGATTTGTGTTGATCGTGTGGATATGTCCGCTTACGCTGTCCGTCTGCGGGGAGCATTCTGTATCCATCATCAAGCCGAAGCCCGAAGCTTCCTTGTAGATACAGTAATAGACGCAGGCAATATCCGCATTATTCCCTCCATTGTAGAAATAGGAGTATACACGGCCAAAGAAGTGTCTGAAATCGCTTTCGTATTCAAACGATGTCCTGTCGGGATCGTCCTTGTAATCAATTTCATTTTTAGTATGTCTGACATAGGATAAATCAAAATAGCTTCTCCCGTTCTCATCCTTCGCGGGAACGTATTCCCCATCGACATATTCATGCTTAATGTTGCGGAGGTCGAAGAAGAACACATCCTCAACGCCCTTGTCAAACGGGCCTTCATAACGTTCGTCGACATTGGTGTTGTCAAAGAAGCGCATGACCATCCATGACAGCGATGTGAAGTCTTTATATTCGCCGACGGAAAAGGTCACGTCGAACCAACCGGCTTCATCCTGCTTCGAAACACCTGTGCAGGGGTAATACCTGTACCCCGTTTTATTTCCGTTTTCGTCCACAATGGGGTTTCTTTCATCATAGACTCTGTAAAAAGACGTTTTGCTGCTATAAATACCAAAGCCTGACATGCGCAGCACAAAAGATGTTACGCATTTGGTCTCCGGATCCTCCGTGTAATCTTTTATTTCCAGCGTGCACAGCAGCCTGGCAGGCGAGCTGCTGTTCGCAAGACGGTTCAAATCGGTCGAATACACCGTTTTATTATCGACAAGAAGATTCATTTTGCCGCCATTCGCAGAAACACTGATATTCGCATAATAGTAATATATTATCCTCTCGTCCGAACCGAATGTACCTCGGGTAAACCCCTCGGAAGCAAGCTCCGCCGAGCCGGAGACGTCTAGCTTGTCTGCGTCGACCGGCTTTGTGCCGTAGATCGTCAACAAATGCACGGTCGGTGTGTCGGAAGCAAGCAGATAATACTCCAAATCATCCATCGTCGCAGCATAAGACATAAGAGACTGCTTGAGGCTTTCGGTCGAATCCAGATGTGTGTCGCCTTCGTACATGCAGTAATAGTCACCGCCGATGCCGCTGTTGTTCATACTGGTTGCGCCAGCGTTGGTGAGATTCATGGCATAAAAACCATAGTCCTCGTCTCCGTCAGCCTTTGCCATTGGAACCGTCATTCCCATGCACATCATGAGCGCAAGAAGCAGGGATAAGGCTTTTCGTGCTTTCATTGCATTACCTCCTCAGTATAGTCATTCATCCACTTCCCATACAGTTTTTTCATTATATCATACAATACATGATTTAGCAAGAATATTAATATGCCATATTACAAATAATAAACCATCTATTATAAGCAAGAACCGTATGTCCCCATGCGGATAAAAAAGCACCGCCGAAAAACGGCGGTGCTTTCTTGTGTTCAGTTCATCGCATTGAGCTTCAGCGTCAGCGCGCTCTTCTTGTGCGCGGCGTTGTTCTTGTGCAGAATGCCCTTTGCAACAGCCTTGTCCACGGTCTTGACCGCGACCTTGTACGCGCCCTCGGCCTCGGTGCGATTGCCCTCAGCGGCAGCAGCGTCAAACTTCTTGATAGCGGTCTTCAGCGCGCTGCGCTCCGCCTTGTTGCGGGCGTTGCGAACCTCGGAAAGCTGCACGCGCTTCTTGGCAGACTTGATATTCGGCAAACCAAACACCTCCTCCGATCTCGTTCTACGGCGGTGCCTCCGCCGTGCAGATTGGTATTTTAGCAAATATCCTCTCGAATTGCAAGACTTTTTTGCGGATTTTTCTGTATTTTTTTGGATAAATCAAGTCTTGGTGGTGATACTAACCATATTGCACCATATTTTGTGGAGGAAGCCTGCCATGAAGTTTGAAAAAAGGACAGACCTCGCGCTCGAAGCCACTGAGCTGCGGCGTAGCGCGGCCTGTGCGCACAAGGTCGAAGGCATACGCACGAGCGAGAGAAACGACTTCGGCTATCGCGCGGACGTGGTTGAGATCGACTCAGCCGCGGCGGCAAATGAGCTGGGCAAGCCGGAGGGCACATACGTCACGCTTGATCTGCGGCCCTACTGGGAACGCGCGGAGGACGCGCTCGAGCGCGCGGCGCGCGCCGTGGGCGCGGAGCTGCGCGCGCTGATGGGCGATAGCCGCGCGCGTTCGGCGCTGGTGATAGGTCTCGGGAACCGCGCGATGACGCCGGACGCGATCGGCCCCCAGGCGGCGGAGCACGTTCTGGTCACAAGGCATCTCGCCGATGATCCGGAATTTGCCGCCTTCGCCGAGGTGAGCGTGCTTGTGCCCGGAGTGCTTGGCAGAACAGGCATAGAGGCGCTGGAGCTGATCCGCGGCGCGGCACGCTCCGTCCGTCCCGACGCGGTGATCGTTATCGACGCGCTCGCCTCGCGCTCGACCGAGAGAGTATGCGCGAGCGTGCAGCTTTCCGATGCGGGGATAGTGCCCGGCTCGGGCGTCGGGAACAGCCGCAGCACCATAGACCGCGCTTCTCTCGGCATACCGGTTTTCTGCGTGGGTGTACCGACAGTGGTCGACGCGCGCACGCTTGCCCTCGACCTGCTTGAGCGCTCCGGCGCAAAGGCAAGCGAGGACGCGCTTCACGGCGTAGATCCCGGTCTCACGGTCACACCGCGGGACATCGACGCTCAGATACGCGAGCTGTCGCGTATCGTGGGTTACGGCGTCGACCTGGCGCTTCAGCCGATAGACTATCCGACGCTCTGCGCGCTTATGGGATAACGGCGCTGCGCGCCTGTGGTAATAGCCGCAAAGCGGCTATTATAAAAATTAATCATCATATACCACAACGGCGCTGCGCGCCTGTGGTAATAGCCGCAAAGCGACTATTATAAAAATTAAATATCATATACCACAACGGCGCTGCGCGCCTGTGGTAATAGCCGCAAAGCGGCTATTATAAAAATTAAATATCATATACCACAACGGCGCTGCGCGCCTGTGGTATAATGCCGCAAAAAAACGGCAAAAATCTGCCTTTTTATGTTGACCTCTCCTATACAAATATGATATTATATTTTATTGGGGAGGTGTATGTATGTACGAATTCAACGTAAAGGAACAGCTTGAAGGCGTGATCGGCTGGATGCGCAGCCAGATGGAGTCCTGCCGGGGCAAGACCGCTGTGGTCGGCATATCCGGCGGAAAGGACTCAAGCGTCGTCGCGACGCTGTGCTGCAAGGCATACGGAACCGAAAACGTGGTGGGCGTTCTGATGCCGGACGGCGAGCAGAGCGATATCCACTATAGCAACGAGCTTGTAAAGCTGCTCGGAATACGGAACTATACCGTCAACATCCACGCCGCGGTGCGCGGAGTGCTGGACGAGATGGAGCGCCTCGGTATCGAGCCGACAAGGCAGACAAGGGTCAATCTCCCCTCACGCATACGCATGTCCACGCTCTATGCCGTTGCTCAGAGCGTCGAAAGCGGCATGGTCATAAACACCTCGAACCTCTCGGAGGACTGGGTGGGCTACTGCACTATATACGGCGACAGCGCCGGCGCGTTCTCGCCGATCGGGATGTACACGACCGAGGAGGTCATCGCTCTCGGCGCAGAACTGGGTCTGCCGGAAAAGTTTCTCATCAAGCCGCCCTCCGACGGCCTGACGGGGCTCACCGACGAGGACAACCTCGGCTTTACCTATCACGCGGTGAACGAGTATGTCCGTCTCGGCAAGTGCGACCCCGAGATCCGCGAGAAGATAGACCGGCTGCACCGCTCAAGCCGGTTTAAGTTCCAGACGCTTCCGGTATATCACAATGGACTTCCGATGGTCATAGAGGACGGCACGGACTACTATAAATAACCGCGGAGCACCAGTACAGTCAGAGGGAGGACTACGCCATGTTTTGTATGGAATGCGGTACCGAGCTGCCGGAAAACGCCAAATTCTGCTTCAATTGCGGCGCAAAGGTCGAACGTACGGCTGTTTCGGAGCCCGCGGGCCGCGGGAGCACCGTGTATAAACCGGCCGCGCCGGCTCCCAAGCCCAAAGCGGCCGCACACATCGAAGCCGAGCACGAGGAACAAAATGACAGCGCAGCGCTTGCGAAGCTGTTTGCCTCGCTCGATCCCGTGGTCTGCCACAGCGAGTATTACTATTTGAGCAACGGGAACCCGATGCTCTGCGGCTACAGCATGGCGATCAACGGCAAGTGGGTACTCAAGCACATCTCCCATTTTCCGGACGACGAATACCTGCTGATAGACGAAAACGGAGAAAGCACGATCAAGCTCGACGTGCGTCCAAAGCTCAGAAAGTCAGAATACAAAAACCTGATCGGCTTCAACAATCTCGGCGTTTGGTTCTTTGTTCGCTCGCAGTTCAACGAGCGTTTTCTGAATGAAAAATTCATCTGTGTGGACGTTGTGAAAAACCGCACTTATGAGTATCTCATCGAGCACAAGCACGGCGCGATCTCCGACATATACATCTATGGCGACGAGCTGTACTACATAAACGACACCGCGGATTTCAAGCAATATCTCCACCGGCTCCTGCCCTCGGGCAACACCG
>JAFZQQ010000160.1 GCA_017620315.1 Oscillospiraceae bacterium
CGTGTCCGCCTCGTCCGCGGGGTCGATGATCGCCGCTTCCTTTGTTTCCTCGTCCAGAAGGAGATAGCAGTTTGTGCCAAGCTCTCCCAATATATATCGTGTGATCTTCATTCCGGAACCTCAAAAAATTAAGATAGATTTCCCCGTACCCACCCTCGTACGCGGTCAATACACGGTAGTGCGCTGTGCGCCGTTGTGATGCGCGCGTGCGCGATCGTGGGGCGTAACGATACAAGAGGGATTCGAACCCTCCACCGTGCCCCGGGCGGCGACCAACTAATGCTCTTGCGAGCGGCGCGGCTCACATCTCAGCCGCAGAGCCTGTATTCACCCCGCGAACGAACACCAAAAAGTTACAGCAGCTCGGTCTTCCAGTTCAGCTCCTGGATGCGGTTGTCCGTGCGCCGCAGCTCGGCGGCAAGGTCGTCCGTCTTTTTCTGGAGCGCGTGAACGTTTATGGCGGAGATGACCCTGATCTCCGTGCCGCGTGCGCGGTGTCCGGTCTGGCTCGCCCAGTTGACGACATTGCGATAGGTGCGCACCTGCTGCGAGAGCGCGTCCTTGCGCGCGATGAGCGCGGTAACGCTCTCCCCGTCGTCAAAGGTGGCAGCGTTGGTCGCGTTGATGCGCGCCATCAGCTCCTCCAGCCGCGCGACGGCGGCGTCGAACTGCTCAAGAAGCCCGTTCGGATCCTCAAGCGGCTTTTCGCCCTCCTGCACGATGACGTTGTTGGAAAGACGGTCGCGCAGCTCGTCCAGCTTGCGGTTGAGATCGGCGCGCTCCTGCAATGCCTCTGCCAGCTTCATGTGTTATCCTCCCCTATTTCAGATTGTCGGTGTCCACGATCAGCGTGAACGGCCCGTCGTTGACGGATTCGACCTCCATGTGCGCGCCGAACTCGCCGGTTTCGACATGGTAACCCTTTTCGCGGCACAGGGTTATGAACTTCTCATACATCGGTATCGCCAGCTCCGGACGCGCGGCGTTCAGAAATTCCGGGCGGCGTCCTTTTTTGCAGTTGCCGTAGAGCGTGAATTGAGACACGACCAGCAGCTCGCCGCCGACGTCGTCGAGCGAGAGGTTGATCTTGTCCTCCTCGTCGTCGAAGATGCGCAGCGAGCACAGCTTGTCCGCAAGCTTCCGGCACTGGGTCTCGGTGTCGTCATGCGTAACGCCGAGCAGGATCAGATAACCCGTCCCGATCTCGCCGACGGTTTTGCCGCCCACACGCACGCAGGCGCTTTTTACCTTGGACAAAACAGCTCTCATATTTTGGCTCCATATTTCTTTCTTGTAATCTGCCGCACGCAGGTTTTCTTATCCGGCCGGGCGTTCCACGCGCATCACGCCGCTGATCTGATTGAGCTTGCGCATGAGCGTGGAAAGCTGGCTGCTGTCGGAAACCATGACGCTCAGCCGCACCAACGCCGTATTGTCCGGCAGGATATTCGCGTTCAGGGACTGGACGCGGATCTGCGAGGTCGAGAGCGCGGAGGACACGTCCAGCACCAGATTGAAGCGATCCTTGGCGTAGACGTCCAGCGTAGTGGCATAAGCCTCGCGCACATCGCTGCCCCACGAGACCTTGATCCAGCGCGCCTCCTCGTCCGGCCTGCGGCGCGAGGGGGAGGCGTTCGGACAGTCGGCACGGTGCACGGATACGCCGTAGCCGCGGGTTATGAAGCCGACGATCTCGTCGCCCGGCACCGGCGTGCAGCACTTGGAGAACTTGACAAGGCAGTTGGAAAGCCCCTCGACCACGATGCCCTTTTCGCTCTTGGACTGCTTCGGCTGCTGCGCCGGAGCGGGAGCGGGCTTGGCGGGCTCGGGCTCCTTTTCGCTCTGCTGGCGTTTGAGGCGCGCAAGCTCCTCGGTTATGCGCGTGACCGCCTTCTGCGCGGTAAAGCCGCCGTAGCCGATGGCGGCGTACATATCGTCGATGCTGTTATAGGGGAGCTTTTTGAGAAGCGCGGTCTCAAGCTCCGTGCCCGCGACTGCCGAGAGCGGCACGCCCAGATGCCTCAGCTCGGACTCGAACGCGCCGCGGCCGTTGACGATATTCTCGTCGCGCTTTTCCTTTTTGAACCACTGGCGTATCTTCCCGCGCGCCTCGCTGGACTGGGCGATGCGCAGCCAGTCACGGCTGGGACCGCGCGCAGTCTTCGAGGTCAGTATTTCGACGATCTCGCCGTTTTGCAGCTGATAGTCCAGCGGCACGATGCGCCCGTTGACCTTGGCACCGACCATGCGGTTGCCCACCGCGCTGTGCACGCTGTAGGCAAAGTCTATCGGCGTCGCTCCGGCGGGCAGATTGGTCACGTCGCCCGCGGGCGAGAAGACAAACACCTCGTCGGCGAACATATCGACCTTGAGCGTGTGAATGAACTCCTCGGCGTCGGTATTCTCCTGATTTTCAAGCAGACGGCGCACCCATTCGTAGGTGCCTTCGTTCGCCTCGCCCGAAATGCCGCTCTTGTATTTCCAGTGCGCGGCGATGCCGTATTCGGCGACCTCGTGCATGTCCTGCGTGCGTATCTGCACCTCGAAGGGGATGCCGCTTTTGCCGATGACGGTCGTGTGGAGCGACTGATACATATTGGGCTTGGGCGTGCCGATATAGTCCTTGAACCGCCCGGGCAGCGGACGGTAGAGGTCGTGGATGATGCCCAGCACGTTGTAACAGTCCGCCACCGTGTCGACGATCACGCGGAAGGCGAACAGATCCAGCACCTCCGACATGGTCTTTGACTGGACATACATTTTGCGATAGATGGAATAGGGATGCTTCATGCGCCCGTAGACGCGCACGAAGGGGATGTGCATATCGCGGAGACGGTCTTCTATCTGCCGCGTCACGCGGTCGATAAAGGCGTTGTACTCGCTGCGCTTGCTCTCGAGCGAGGTCTCTATCTCCTCGTAGGCAACGGGGTCGAGGTATTTGAGCGAGGTATCCTCAAGCTCCCACTTGATGCGCTGCATTCCCAGACGGTGAGCAATAGGCGCGTAGATCTCCATGGTCTCAAGAGACTTCTGGCGCTGCTTCTCCTTGGACTGGTATTCCATCGTGCGCATATTGTGCGTGCGGTCTGCGATCTTTATGAGAATGACGCGGATATCCTTCGACATGGCCATGAGCATCTTGCGAAGGTTCTCCATCTGCTCCTCTTCCTTCGTGGTATAGACCACGCGGGTGAGCTTTGAGACGCCCTCCACAAGGTTTGCTATCGTGGTGGAAAACTGCCTCGCTATGTCATCATAGGTGGCGTCGGTATCCTCGATGCAGTCGTGCAGCAGAGAGGCGACGATGGATTCCGAGTCAAGCCGCAGCTCGTCCGCCACGATCTGCGCGACGGCGATGGGATGCGTGACGTAGGGCGAGCCGTCCTTGCGCTTCTGCTCTCCGTGGTGCTCCACGGCGTAGTGATACGCCTTTTCTATCATCTCGAAATCCGCGCCCTGATTATAGCCGCGAATGGTTTCGACCAGATGGTCGTATTGTTCCTGTACGGTCATGCAGCTCACCTCCCGTTTTCACCGAGAATATCATGCAGGCGTCGCAGATACGGCGCGTCGTCCAGCTCGATCTTTTTTCCCGCCTGCGTGAGCCGCAGCGTGAGCATTTCGCCGCTGCGCTCAAGCGAGACGAGACCGCGCTCGCCGAAGACCTCGATGCAGACCGCGGCGCGCGCGAAGCCGTCGGTTCCCGGCAGCTCGGCCGCCATGCGCCGCAGCAGCGGCAGCTCGGGCTCGCACATCGCGCCGTCGGCGGTCTCACGCTCCAGTATACGCCAGGCGCGCACGAACTGCTCCCGCGTGGGAAGCAGACGCGCGGCGTCCTTTGCGGAAAGCTCGCCGCCGGAGACAAGCGCGTCGCGCAGCGCGAGCAGATCCGCCTCTCTCGGACCCGGGGCGCGTGCGGGACGCAGATCCAAAAGCTGAAGCTGCACCGAGCGCACGCTGCGGAATTCGTTCACCTGCATATAGAACGCGGCGTCCACGCGGCTGCCCGCCGTGACGCCCACATCCTCTGCGGAAACCGAAAAGAATATGCCCTCAAAGGTCGTGCGTCCCTTTTGCAGACGGACCTTCAGGTGCCGGTTCTGACCCACGCCCTGCATGGATTCCAGCAGCGCCCCGCGGATGCAGAAGACGGGCCGGTCGTTTCCCGAGCCGTAGGGCTCCAGCTCGCTGAGCCGCTCGACCTCGTCGAGCGTGACGAGCGAGGGACGCATGATCTCCGCGTCCACCGCGAGCGAAGAAACCGGATGCGCGCTGCCCATGTGATCGCGGACGTATTTGTTCATCCGCTTGCGGAATGCGGGTATGCTGCCCTCCTCGATGGTGAAGCCCGCGGCAAGCTCGTGCCCGCCAAAGCCCACAAGCAGGTCGGAGCAGGATTCCAGCGCGCCGAACAGGTTGAATCCGCCGGCGCTGCGGCACGAGCCCTTTCCCAGCCCGTCCGAGAGATGGATCATAAAGCTGGGGCAGGAGTACTTTTCGCTCAGGCGCGAGGCGACGATGCCCACCACGCCCTGATGCCAGTCTTCGCTCGCGAGCACCAGCGCGTATTTTTCCTCCGGCGGCAGCGTGTCGAGCTGCTCCACGGCCTTTGCGTAGATCTCCTGCTCAACGCTTTGCCTTTCGCGGTTCAGCTCGCACAGCTCGCGGGCAAGGCGCTCCGCCTCGGCCTCGTTGTCAGTCAGCAGCAGCTCGGCTGCGAGCGCGGCGCGGCCCATGCGCCCGGCGGCGTTGATGCGCGGCGCGAGCACGAAACCGATCTGCACCGAGGAGATGGGCTTGCCCGCAAGCCCCGCCTCTCTCAAAAGCGCGTGCAGACCGATGAAGTCGCTGTGGTCTATCGCCTCGAGCCCCATGCTGACGATCGTGCGGTTCTCGCCCTCCATGCGCATCACGTCCGCGATCGTGCCGATGGCTGCAAGCGTGCAGTAGCGCGCGAAAAGCGCGTCCTCGCGGTCGTTCCCGCCCAGCGCAAGCACAAGCTTCAGCGCCACGCCGACGCCGGCGAGATGCTTGAACGGATATTCGCAGTCCGGACGGTGCGGGTCGACCACCGCGACCGCGGGCGGCAGATTGTCCTTGCACTCGTGGTGGTCTGTGATCACTACGTCCATCCCGAGCGAGTTGGCAAACTCCGTCTCCTCGACGCCGGTGATGCCGCAGTCGACCGTGATGAGCAGCTTCACGCCCTTCTCGGCAAGCGAGCGGATCGCCTCGACGCCCAGTCCGTAGCCCTCGTCGAAGCGTCCGGGTATGTGCATCAGCACATCTCCTCCGCGTGAACGCAGAAAGTCGGTCAAAAGGCAGGTGGCGGTTATGCCGTCGACGTCGTAGTCGCCGAAAACCGCGATCCGTTCACCGCCGGAAAGAGCACGCTGCACTCGCGTGACAGCCTTGTCCATGTCCTTCATCAGAAGAGGGGAATGCGAGAGCGAACGGTCACGCTCGAGCAGCAGCGCAGCCTGCTCTGCCGTGGTGACGTTCCGCGAGACCAGCACGGAAGCGACGAGATATGGATAGCCCGCGTCCATAAGCGTGCCGATCGTGGCGTCGTCCAGCACGGGGATAGACCATTGCTCATATTTCACGTTCTGTGCCTCCCTTCCACCGCGGCACATACTGCCGCAGCATACTATTTCAATATACTACTATATCAAAAAGAGGCGGAAAGAACAAGAGGAAAACGAAGAAAAATTGCACAAAGCGGTGACGCCACGCTTATACTGGCATACAGGCGACAGGTCGCCTGACGAAGATCATCGGTGAAAGGCGTTGATGGAGTATGCTGCGTGCGCTTGTTTCTGCCGCGCTTGGCACGCTGTTCACCTTTGCGATGACGATCCTCGGCGCCGCGTGTGTGTTTCTGCCGGGCGCCGGCGCCGAGCGGCGCTCTCAGGCGGGCATGCTTGGCTTCGCCGGCGGCGTGATGACCGCCGCGTCGGTGTGGAGTCTGCTGCTGCCCGCGATGGAGCAGGCCTCGGTGCTCGCGCTGCCGGAATGGCTGCCCGCAGCGGCGGGCGTCGCGGCGGGCGCCGCGTTTATCGCCCTGCTTGACGCGGCGGCTGAAAGGCTGCGCGGGCACAACGCGGACGAGGACCGCCGGCGCAGCGCGCTTCTGTTTGCCGCGATCACGCTCCACAACATCCCGGAGGGCATGGCGGTCGGGCTCGCGTTCGCGCTTGCGTCTGACGGAGAGGGCCTTGCCGGGGCGGCGGCTCTGGCGCTGGGGATAGGCGTACAGAATTTTCCCGAGGGCGCCGCCATCTCCATGCCGCTGCGGCAAATGGGAGAAAGCCGTGCGCGCTCTTTTCTGGGCGGAACGCTCTCCGGCGCGGTGGAGCCGGTATTCGGAGTGCTTGCCGCGCTC
>JAFZQQ010000161.1 GCA_017620315.1 Oscillospiraceae bacterium
TACGTCGTTGAGCATATTTTCGATGCGCGTCATGTGCGTTTCATCCGAGATCGCGAAAAGCTCGTCGATGCTTACGCCGAAACAGGCGGACAGCTCCGGCAGCAGCGCGATATCCGGCACGGATTCGCCGCGCTCCCACTTGCTCACCGCCTGCGGCGTGACGCCGAACTGCCTTGCCAGCGCATCCTGCGTCATTCCCTTGCGAAGCCGCAGCGCCTTGATCTGATTTCCTATATCCATAAAAATGACTCCTTTGGTCGTATTCCCGACGTCGATGGTCACATCATACAATGTCGCGCGAAAAAGTGCAATGGCGGCGTTCGTCACACCGCTCAACCCACGGTTGTATGACTATTTTCCCTCTTGACTTTTTCATTCTACAGGTGTAGAGTATATTCATACTACAATTGTAGAGAAAGGTCGTGCACCTATGTCTGAACCGATACGTCGGCTGCCCGACGCGGAGCTTGAGGTCATGCAGGCGGTCTGGCGCTTTACGCCGCCCGTGCCGCGCGCGGAGCTTGAGCGCGCCGTGAACGAGACGCGCCCGATGGCACAGACCACGCTTTTGACGCTGCTCACGCGGCTTTCTGAAAAGGGCTTTCTGCGCATTGAAAAGCAGGGACGCGGCAGCGTCTACACACCGCTCGTCTCCGAGCGCGACTATCGCGCGGCGCAGAGCCGCCGCTTTGTGGATTCGCTCTTCGGCGGCAGCATGAGCGCGTTCGCGAGCGCTCTGTGCGACAGCGGGCTTTCCCGTGACGAGCTCGACGAGCTCCGCCGCCTTTTGGGGAGGGATCCGGAATGAGCTTATTGGACACGGGACGGCTGATCATTGCGGCGTTTATCACCTCCGTCGTCACGTTCCGCTTCATCGCCTGCAACCGCGACGGCAGCGACCGCGGCAAGGAGCGCTGGCGTCCCGTTTTCGATCCGCTGTATCTGGCTACGATCGTTCCGATGGTCTTCGCGGCGTCGCTGCTTCTCGATACCGTCATGCTGCAAAACGTCGGCTCCTCCCTTGCCGAGGTGGTGCTGACCACCGCGGTCTATTTCGCGCTGCTGCTCCCTGTGCTGCCACTGCTGCGCCGCCATTTCAGCACCCGCGCCTGCGCGATGCTCTGGCTGCTGCCGAACGTGCTGTATTTCGTCTTTTATGAGCACATGAACCACAGTGAGCCGCTTTTTGTGCTTCCTATCCGCGTAAGTTTCGGCTGGCTGTTGTGGGTCTGGCTTGGCGGCACCGTATTAGTGCTCGCATGGAAGCTTGCGGAGCATATCCGCTTCCGCCGTGCGTTGCTGCGCAACGCTCATGCGCCGGACGAGGAAACGCTTACAGTCTTTCAGGGCGTCCGTGAGGAGATGGAGGAGGAATCCGCGCTCAAGGAACCGCTGCCGCTTCTGCTCTCGCCGCAGACAAGCACGCCGCTGAGCATTGGGCTGACGCGCAAAACGCTGCGGGTGATGCTGCCCGAGCGCAATTATACTCCGGATGAGCTGCGGCTCATTTTCCGTCACGAGCTGATCCACATTGCACGGAGGGACGCCGGTACCAAGCTGTTTCTGGTCCTCTGCACCGCCGTGATGTGGTTCAATCCGCTGATGTGGATCGCCATGCGGCGCTGCGCTGACGATCTGGAACTGGGCTGCGACGAATTCGTGCTGCTGGACGAACCGGAGGACGCGAGATCGCTTTATGCCGGTCTGCTGCTCAAGACTGCCGGGGACGAGCGCGGCTTCACGACCTGCCTGTCCGCCACGGCGGAGGCGCTGCGTTACCGGCTGGAAAACATACTGCGCCCGAAGAAAAAGCTGCTCGGCGGACTGCTGCTCGGTCTTGTGACCTTGTCGCTGATCGCTTTCAGCGGTACCATTGCCTTCGCATTCGCGCCGCAGCGGCTGGACGAAGCGATCTCCCTTGGCGCGGAGGAAATCGAGTGGTATTATTATCCGGACAGCGACTACACCGTGCCGGCCTCAGACGGTGCTCCGATTTGGGAGGTGCTGCGCGGCTGCGAGGTTTATCGACTTTCGGGCAACTATCGGCCGGACGCGGACTTCTGGTTCCACGGGAACACGGACGGCAAAAGCATCGAGCTCCACTGCTCGGGACATTATGTTTTTGTGGAGATCCGCCTCTACGAGAAGGGAAAGGGCTACGGCAGAGATCTTCTCAAAAGCTGCTTCGTGTTTACGGAAGAACCTGACTGGGACGCACTGCTCGCGAAAAACGCAGGCTGATATGATCAAGGGGCGCACGGCCATCGAGCCGTGCGCCCTAAAAATAGTTTTTTCTCCGTTTTACGGAGCGATGCGGAGAGAGACGTCGCCGCTGGTCGTGCGCGCCTCGCAGCGTCCCGCGCCCGGCTCGCTCTGCGGAAGACGGACATCTCCGCTGGTGCTGTGAGCAAAGAACTCCTTCGGTGAGAGCAGCGTTCCTTCGATATCACCGTTGGTAGTGCTCAGGAACACATCACGTCCGTCGCTGCGGCGGATACTCACGTCTCCGTTGGTGGTCTCCGCCTTGAGTTCTCCGTGGACGAGCGTGTTCTCCAGCTTCAGATCGCCGCTTCTGGTGCTTATCCTCATGCTGCCGGTTTCTGTCTCATCCACATCGACGTCGCCGCTTGTGCTTATAAGCACGAGCTCACCGGCGGTCAGGTTCTCGGCCTCGACGTCGCCGCTCGTTGTCTCAGCCTTCAGCAGCCCCTCGACCGTCAGATGACGCGCGTCGATATCGCCGCTCTTCGTCGCCAGCTCCAGACCACGCGCGCGGATGTCCTCCGCCTCGACGTCTCCGTTGGCGGTGCGTATCACGATGCTCTCCCACATTTTATCCGCGAGACGGAGCGTAAGACTGCCGCTGTCGAACGAAAAGTTAAAGTTGATATGGAATCCGAGAAACGTTCTGCTGCCGCTTCTTCTGCGTCCCTCGGCGTTCTGCGTGATATGGAGCACGCCGTCGCGCACCTCGACGGTCTCGCAGGCATTCTCGGTGATGACATGCGTCTCGCCATCGTCCGAGCGCATCACTCGCACGTCCGCGCCGAGCATCCGCGCGTCGACCGCGCTGATTTCCTCGGAGATCGTGTACTCGTGCTCTCCTCCGTCCGGTTCCTCATCCTCGTACTGCGCATACCGCTCATTCACCTCACGGCTGATCTGCTCGCCCAGCGCGCCCATCTCTTTGCCGATTTTTTCTCCAAGAGCGCCCATTTCCCTGCCCAGCTCGTCGATCTTGCTGCCGGCATTCTCGCCCAGAGGCCAGTTCCCGTCGTTCCATGGCATTTTCCCCTGCGACGCCTTTCGCTCGCGCGGAAGCTCCTCCAGGATCTGCTTTGCGACCGCCTCCACGCCCCCGAGGTCGTTGACTGCCTCCTCGACACTCATGCCGCTCTCCGTCCGCTCGTCGATCATCTCGCCGTAGTATTCGAGGCTGCGCGCGATGTCCTCTCTGGACAGGTCGCGGATCTCCGCAGCGAGTGCGGCGATAAATTCTTCTTTTTTCATAATTCCCTCCGTATCATTTCCTTACAGTATGCCCGCGACGCTCAGCTCCACGTCGCCGCTGACGGTGTGTATGTCGCAGCTTCCCGCGCCGGGCGTGTTTGCAGGGACCCTGACCGTACCGCTCGTGGTCTTGACGGAGAAGGTCTTTCCGCTCAGAAGCACGCCTTGGATCTCGCCGCTCGTGGTATCGATATTGATCTCGCCGGCGTCGCTGTGGTCAAGCTCTATGTCGCCACTGACGGTCTTTATGTTGAGCGAGCCGGAAATGCGGATACTGTTCAGCTCGACCACGCCGCTCGATGTAGCAATCTTAACGGTCTGCGCGCTATCCCCGCCGAGCGTAACGTCTCCGCTTACCGCCGCTGCGTTGATCTCATCGCAATGCGCAAGGATGCCGATCTGGCCGCTGGCCGTCGCGGCATTGACGCTCTTAAAAGTGAAATCCGACGGTACGCTGATATCTCCGCTGGCCGTGCTGATCGACAGAGAATCATACTCGCTCTGCGGAAGATATACAGTCACCTTATCAACCGTGTTTAAATTAAAATTGAACAGTCCGGTCAGTTTTTTATGCTGCTTCTGCGTCAGCTTGAGCACCCCGCCCTTGACCTCGGCGGTCTCTTCAATGTTCTCGCCGTGTATCGACTCAATGCGAGCCTCGTTTTCATTCGTTTTAACAAAAGCTACGTCGCAGGAGATCGCGCCAATCTCCACATTCGTGAAAGGCTCCGAAAAGCTGTAACTCTTTTGCTTGGCATTGCCGCTCCCGATGTTTTTCAAGTTGAACCCCTCCATTGTAAAGCCTGCCAGACACAGAACGATCCCGACACCTATCACGGCGCAGGCGATCAAAACCGCATTCCTTGTTTTCATCACGCAGCCTCCTTACGGACAAAGATTGATTTTATCCCCAGCCAGATGCTTCTGCTGAGCTTTGCGACCCCGATCACTGTGGCCCGCAGCACGAAGAACAAAAGCACGGCAATCCCGGTGCAGACAAGTCCTCCGCCCAGTGAAAAGAGCATATACGCAACGCCCATGCGGAGCATCAGCGGAACGCAGCCGATGATACACGCAATACCCGATACCGCAAGCGCAAAGGTGACCGCGCCGAGCGCTATGACCATGGACCAGATGACAATGTACACCGCAAGCAGTATAGAGAACGCCGCGGCACCGAGAGGGATCCACAGCGGCGCACCGAGCACAAGAAGAACGATCTCCCAGGTTGGAAGCGGTTTGCCGCCCGTCACCTTATCGCGCACAAGGGTGGTAAGCGGCGTTTCCGCGAGTATCTGTTCGGCTATGTCCTGAATGCTGCCCATCGCGGCGACGGCCTCTTCCTCGCTCATGCCATCCTCCATCCGCTCATCTATCATCTCGCGGTAGTAGTTGATGGTCTTTTCAACGTCGTCTATCGGAATGCCTTTCAGCTCGTCATAGAGCGCAAGTATAAATTGTTCTTTATTCATGTCTCTCGCCACCCCTCGTTATAAATTCGTGGATCGATTCTATCTCGCGCCAGTCCGTCGTAAACTGGTCTATCCTCTCTCGCCCGGGAGGAAGGATGTGATAGTATTTCCTCAGCCTTCCGTTGTGTTCGACACTGCGCACACTCAGGCATTCGGCCGCTTCGAGCCGTCTGAGTATCGGGTAGAGCGTGGATTCGGATATCTCCACATAGGGCTTGATGTCCTTGACGATCTGATAGCCGTAGGAATCCTCGTTTTTAATAGCTGCCAGGACGCACACGTCCAGCAGCCCGCGTTTGAGTTGTATGTCCATGCGTAATACCTCCTTTCGTGTTGTACTATACATCGCATAGTATTGTTTGTCAAGAGGTATTTTAAAATATTCTTGCATTTATGATCTGGGCGTGCCATTATTATGAGGAACCAAGGAGGATCTGAACATGAAACGTCTGCGCTATAACTCCCCTGTTGTGCTCACCTTTGCGCTTGTCGCGCTCGCTGCGCTGCCGCTGTCCGTCTTCACGGGCGGGTGGACGACAAAGCACCTTTTCAGCGTATACCGCTGTTCCCTGCTTGACCCGCTTGCCTATGTCCGCTTCTTCGGGCACGTTCTGGGGCACTCCGGGCTCAGCCACTACATGAACAACATGCTGCTCATGCTGCTTGTCGGCCCTCCGCTTGAGGAAAAGTACGGTTCGCGCTCTCTTCTTCTCTGCATAGCGGGCACCGCGCTTGCCACCGGGCTTGTCGAGTTCCTTTTATTTCCCGGGTATGCCCTGCTCGGAGCCTCCGGCGTCGTCTTCATGATGATCGTGCTGTCCTCATTCACGGGCTCTGAACGCGGCACTGTCCCGTTGACGCTCATTCTCATCGTGCTTCTCTATCTCGGCGGAGAGATCTGGACGGGTCTCACCAGCGTCGACAATGTATCCCAGCTTGCGCACATCGTCGGCGGGCTCTGCGGCGTCGGCTTCGGTTTTATTCTTCGTGGGAAGAAATAAGAGTTCTTTTTGGACAATCGACCCTCCTATATTGGTCTAAGAAACCAATTTAGGAGGGTCTTTCATGTCCAAA
>JAFZQQ010000162.1 GCA_017620315.1 Oscillospiraceae bacterium
GTCGCTGGACTTGGGGTCTCGATCCTTGAGCAGCTTCGCCGCCTCCGCGGCGGGGATCGGCTCGAACGGCAGGTCCGCGACGCTGATCAGGCTGCTGTTCGGATCGAGCAGCCGATACAGGCAATCGCCCGCGGGGCACGCTTCGGGCGCGAGCTTGGCGAGATCGCCGACGATTTCCGGCGTGAGGAGATAGTACACTTCGAGGTCGCCTATGAAGTGGTGGATCACATAGCCCGGCTTGCCGTCAAGCGCTTTGCGCTTGCCCTCGTCGGCTTCCAGCTCCTTGCGCGCGTTTTCGATCCCGATGACGCTGGTCTGCGGATCGAAAAACGTGCCGAGGTCGCTCGGAAGAAGGACGATCTCCTCGCACAGCTCGCGCGTTTCCTTTGTCAAAACGATGCCGTAGTTGAAACTCAGGTTGCCGCTCTGAAGTTCCGACTGCCCTGCGACGACGACCTCGCACAGACCGGCCTTGCCTTCTTCGATACATTTGGCGAATTTTTTCTTGTCGCCGCCAAAGCTCAGAAAACCGCTTTTCGCCTTGAGCACCTTCGCCGCCTCTGAGGCGGGGATCGTCTCGAAGGGCAGGTCTTTGATATGGACCATGGTCATTTCCTCCCTGTTTCTTTTTCGTTTTAGACCTGTTGGGCAGAATGGCCGGACAGAAACCTCGTTCTGCCGGAGATTCAGTATATTATAATGCGCCCGGTAAGCGCTTGTCAAGCAAGCTGCGCCTTCATCCGCAGCCGGTTTGCAGGCTGTACAATGATGTGTGACAGTCAGTAAAAAAGAACAGCGAACAGGCGTAACCTGTAATAAGGTTGAGTTGTCCAGACAAAACCGAAAGGCAGGTCTCCCCATTCGCTATGACAACTTTAACACAAACCCTTAAGAGAAGGCAAACTATGATTGACTAACCTGCATAAAACAGGCGATGGCAGCGTGGTAAATCCTTGAAAAGCAATGAAATAAGTAGTATAATTTCAAACACACCCATCAAAATAACGACAGGGAGAATAGACATGAAAAATCTCAAAAAACTCACGATCCTGCACTCCAACGACCTCCATGGCGACTTTCTCGCGGAGAAGGTGGACGAAAACCTTGTCGGCGGCGTGTCCCGGCTGTCCGGCTATGTCAACAAGGTCCGCAACGAGGAGAAGAATGTCATCTACACGATCTCCGGAGATATGTTCCGCGGCTCGCTGATCGACAGTGAGTTTCAGGGTATTTCCACCATTGAGATCATGAACCTGCTGGCGCCCGATGTCGTGACACTCGGCAACCACGAGGTTGACTACGGTCTTTCGCATCTGCTGTTCATCGAAAAGTGCGCGACCTTCCCCATCATCAACGCCAACATGTACTTGAAGCTCAACGGCGTACGCCTGTTCAACTCCCACTTCATAAAGAAGATCGATGGCATGAACGTGCTGTTTATCGGTATTCTGACGCAGGACGTGCTGGCGAGCACGAAGAACGAGGGGCTGATCGGCACGCTGGTCGATCTGGAGGATGCGGTGCAGGAGATCGGCAAGATCTGCGACGCCTACCGCACCACCGACATCGACTTCACCGTGCTGCTGACGCATATCGGCTTTGAGGAGGACAAGAAGCTCGCCGCCGCGCTCGACCCCGCGTTTGGCGTGGACGTCATCATCGGCGGCCACAGCCACACCCTGCTTTCCGAGCCGTGCGAGGTGGCAGGCATCCCCATCGTGCAGGCCGCCATCGGTACCGATCAGATCGGACGCTTCGACATCATGGTCGACACCGACAACAACTGCATCGACAGCTACACCTGGCAGTGCATCCCCATCACGGCGGAGAACTGCCCGCGCGACGAGGCGCTGGAGGAGGTCATCAACAAGTACAAGGACTTGACCGACAAGAAGTACGGCCGCGTGCTCACACGCTTCCCGCGCGCGTACACGCACCCGTGCCGCAACATGGAGACGGAACTGGGCGACCTGATGGCGGAGGGCATGCGCACGCAGCTCGGCGTCGATCTGGTGCTCCTTGCCTCCGGAAGCATCCGCAAGCCCTCTCTCGGCCCCATCGTCACGCTCAAGGACTACATGGAGATATTCCCGTTCGGCGATCCCGTATATTCCTTCAAGCTCACGGGCGCGCAGCTTCGCCGCGTCGTAAAATTCCTGCTGCGCGAGGAATCGTTCCTCGACAGTGAGCACAACGAGTGGTATCAGTTCTCTCGCGGCTTCTGCTGCGAATTCGACCGCCCGACGCACAGCATCCTGTCGCTCAAGATGAACGGCAAAGAGGTCGAGGACGGCGATATATTCACCGTCGCCATGCAGCGCTATCACTATCTGAGCATGGCGGACTTCCTGAACATCTCCATCGAGGAGGTGTCGAAGAACGGCCAGCCGCTGGAGATCGCCACGAAGTGCCCGAACGTGCTGGAGGAATACTTCACCAGCCGCGAGCTCGTCAAGCTCGACGGCGAGCCGAGGCTCATCATCCACGAATAAGGCACCGCTCGTCCCGCGAAAAAGAACCGGTTTGCCTGAGATCGCGGGCGCGAAGCACTTCAGGTCCGCCAGAAACA
>JAFZQQ010000010.1 GCA_017620315.1 Oscillospiraceae bacterium
ACAACTTTCTCAATAGTCAAAATTATCCCTCCTTCTGACAAAATCGCTTTACATTATAGCGCAATCGTTAGGAAATTCAAGGGATTTGACGAAGTTAGCGAGGTTTAGCTTAATTCCAAGGTTTACCTATCGGTATAGTACGACACCGTCATCATTCCCCTGTTCGCGGCGCACAAGGTGCTTCTCACGCGGAATCTGCTCTATACGGCAATCACCCGTGCGAAACGCCGCGTAGCCCTTGTGGGGCAGAAAAAGGCGCTGTTCATGGCAATCGCCAAAAGCAGCGTCGGAAAGCGAAACACGATACTGGCAGAGCGGATGCAGCGATATTATCACGCCTTGAACACGCTGCGCGCCGAGGGTATGCCTGCCGCATAGTCGAATAGCAATGTTTTTATGGAAGCGGATGTAGAAATGCTGCATTCGGTTCTTATTTATTTTATGGAAGGAGTATTCAACATGAACATCCCCAATGACGCTATCGTAAAGACGGTACCCGCCGCGGCACAGCTGCGGAATGTCAAGGGCTTCAATCCCGCGAAGTTCCTGCGCCAGACGGTCTCAGAGCAGACGAAAAAGCTTGTCTACAGGCTGGATCTTCCCTACAAGCGCGCGTGGTTCCGCATCGCCTGCCCCAACGGCAGGATGATCCTCAGACCGTTGCGGATCACCGAGGAGCTCGCCATCATCGAGGCCCAGGTCTATATGAGCAAGGACGATCCCCAGCCGCTCTCCAGTGTGATCTCTCAGGTGGATCGCTCAGAGACGAAGAACGGCAAGTACATTGAGGCGGCACAGGACAAGGCGCTCAACGAGGCGCTGGACAACGCAGGCTTCGGTATCCAGCTCTGCGACATCGTCGAAGATCCCGGACGCACACAGTACGGCTCGGAGCTTCCCGTCGAGCAGGTCGAGGCCGCTCAGGACGCAGCGACGGATAAAGAGATGGAGACGCTGCCCTTTACCATGAGCAAGCGTCCCGCACCCGTCATTTCGGAAGCTGCACCCGACGAAGCTGCGGCTCCGGCTGGGATTCAGCCGCCGGAGTCCGTTCAGGCACCGGCGCAGGCTCCCGCGCAGGCGGCAAGCCCTGTGGCGGCACCTATGACGCAGAGAGCTGCCCAAGCGACGTCCAACACGGCACAGCCGGCGCAGGACACGGCTCCGGTCAAGCCCGCGACCGCGGTAAATACCGCTGTTCCGGCAGCTGCACCCGAAGTTGTGGCGCAGGCAGCGGCCAAGCCCACACCTGCGCCTGTCGAGCAGAATGCGGAGACGCATCAGCCGGAGGCCGCTAAGCAGAGCGAGGCTCCCGTACAGGAAACGCCCGCTATGGAAGAAGCTCAGACTCAGGCCGCATCGGAAAGCGCCGCTTCGTTTGACGCGCCGCAGGCCGCAGAGGCGACTGCTTCCGCTCCGCAGGAAAACACCGAGTCGGATTTGGCACAGCTCGCCGCGAACACGCAGCAGCGCGTTGTGAATTTCCCGACGCCCGACCAGCGCGCCAACGCGCCGGCTTCCGCTCCCGCGGCTTCGGCGGACCCGATGCCCGTCAATTCCGCGCAGGCGCCCGGCTATACTCCCAACATGACCGTGGACGAGATCCGCGCGCGCATGACGCTGGAGGAAGCCCGTGCCGTTGTGGTGACGACCGGCGTATGCAAGGGCTGGACGCTCGGACAGGTTGCGGAAAGCAGAGCGCCGAGCCTCAAGTACTATATCAGCTCCAGCACATCTGACAATGTCCTCAAGGCCGCTTCCATGATCGTCCTGTCCGGAGCCGAGCTCCAGAAAGCAAGCTGAGGCAGGCTTATGGAGGACGAGAAGTTTCAGACCTTGCACGAGCTCATTGAACAGCGCGACCGCAGCACGGGCGACGCCTGGGCCGCTTGGGATCTGATCGACGAGCTTGTTACCGAGGTGTACGGTACAACCCTCAACGAAGTGCTCAATGTTTATGAAAAGGCGGCGTGATTGCCGCATCTGACCACATGATGGGAGGAGTTGGTTCCAATCGAAGCCAGGGACTTTCCCTTTGACATCATGGATGTAGCCGCCCTGCTCCGCTTGACGATCAGGCGGAGAGGGCCGGGCTATGTCTACTGCGACTGCCCTGTTTGCGGAGATCACCGAGGGAAAACCAAGCTGTTTTTAGACGTCAATACCTGGCACTGCTATCACTGCGGCGAAGGCGGCGGGATGCTCTCCCTCTACGGGAAGGCTTGCGGCCTTGATAATTCCGCGGCATACCGGGAAATATGCGAATCCCTTCTGTTGGACGGCTCCCCCGCCGCATCGGCTGCATCCCCTTATGGAAAGGTCGCGCGTGCCTCAGATGACACGCCGCAGGCTGATCGTGCGCCGCCGGAGACGATCCACCAGACCTATGCCGCCATGCTGTCCATGCTGAGGCTCTCGGCCTTCCACCGGGAGCATCTGCGCACAAAACGCGGACTTACGGACGAGCAGATCGACGCCTTTGGGTTTAAGTCTACGCCTCCGTCCTACCAGTGCCGCGCCATTGCCGAGCAGCTGATGAAGCATGGTTACATCATTGTGGGCGTTCCCGGCTTCTACATGGATGATAAAGACTGCTGGACGGTTCGGTTTTTCACCAAAACAGCCGGAATTATCATCCCAATGCGCGGAATCGACGGCAAGATCTGCGGGCTCCAGACGAGATTGGATCATCCCATCAAGGATAAGGACGCTCCGCCGGACAAGGAAGGGACGAAATATCTCTCTCTATCCTCGGCAGGTAAGAAATGCGGCGTATCCTGCGGGGCGCTCGTCCATTTTGTCGGGGATCCCAACGCCCGCGTCGTCTATGTAACGGAGGGCGGTCTGAAAGCAGACATTGCCCATGCGCTCACGAACAGGACGTTCCTTGCCACCGTCGGTGTCAACAGTCTCGGGCCGCTGGACGAGATATTCGACTTTCTCAAGAAAAACGGCACGGAGGAGATCATCGAGGCGGAGGACATGGACAAGTTCCGAAAGCCATCCGTCAACAAGGGCGCGGCTCAGATCTACCTGCTGGCTAAAAAGCACGGGCTAAACTGCAGGAGACTGACTTGGAACCCGCGATATAAGGGCATCGACGACTGGCAGCTTGCCCTGCGTGCGCAGGCAGCCGAAAAAAAGGAGTGGACACCAATGGACTTCAAGCAGCAGTACCTTCGTGGGCTCTGCGGCAAGGAAGCACTCGACGATTGTGTAATTGATTGGCGCAGGACGCACGATAGCGATTCGGGTCTCGCTGAGTATCTTGGCTTCACAGCCACGGAATACGACGCCATGATGCAAGGAATCGCGTTGTGGGATATGCTCGACAAACAGCGCCGGTTTCAGAAGTTTCGGATTTATCAAATTGACCTCAATATGGATGCGCCTGTCCCCTATGCCTTCGAGAGCATGGAGAAGTTGCGTTCGCTCGGCTATGAACAGCCCCGCGCCTCTGATTATATTCTTGTGTATACGGCTGGGCTCTACTGCCCCGTTGAGCAGACGAATGAGGAGCTGCTGGACCGCATTTTCACAGGTCTCAATGTCCGAAAGCCGAACGGCTACAGTGGACGCAGCCTGTCCGTGTCCGACATCGTGGAGTTTTTCAATGACAGCGAACGGACGTACTATTACTGCGACACCGGAGGCTTTCAGCCAACCGGATTCTCGCCGATGCTTGCCAAGACCATGAAATCAGCATGAGAGAAGAAAAAAAGAGACAGCTTGCCAATATGCTCGCTGTCTGCCAAACGCTGGACGCCGATGTACGTTACTCCTCCCTGTACGGACACATAACCGTGCAGGCGTGGGATGATAACGATAGCAGCGCAAACGCAGAGGCTATTCAAAGGCTTCTGCGTGAGCAGGCGTCAAAGTACCCCAATATCGTTTGCTACTGCTTTGATCCATTCAGTACGCTGATCTATGCAATATAGGACAAGCGTACCGCCATGGGACAGCAGTAAAGAAACATGACCGCGCATTATGCGCAAATGGAAACAGGTGAGCAGACGCCCACCTGTTTCTATATTATATAGAAATAGAATTGGAGGGTTTTCAACATGGGCTTCTTTTCCGAATTGCAAATGGAACAGTCCCCTGCTCACGGCATTCAGGAGAGCGTACAGACCAAACAGGCGACTGCCGCTGTGCCGCAGCCGGTAACGGCTCCGTCGCCGTTCATCAGCAACGCTTTTTCCGGCGCACCGATTCCCCCGCCGCCCCCGCGTCCGCAACAGGTCTCTGCGGCTCCTGCGGCGCAGAACGCCGTGCATACGATACCGGCGACGCCGCCGGTTACGCAGCCGGTTGTTCCATCGGCGACGGTCGGCAGCGTTGATACCGAGGAGGACGACGCTGCGGAGGTTCTCGACAACGAGATCATTCCCGATGAAGAAGCGGAAGATGCTGCTGACGCCGAAGAAGCCGAGGATGCCGAGAACGCAAAAGCGTCTCCTAAAGCAAGCGATGCGAAATCCGGTTCCGAGGACGATGATGCGAAACGCAAGGCACATGAGGAGGCTGAAGCCAAGCGAAAAGCCGAGCATGACGCCAAGTTTGCCGAGCGCCGCGCGCAGGAGCAGGCGGAGCGGGACCGCGTTGCCGCGCTCCCCGACGACGCCGCCATGCAGGAAGCCATGTCGCGTGTCAGCAAGGGCTTTGAACAGCTCACGCGGCGCAATATGAAGGACTGCGTTTCCGAGTATGTCCAGACCATGTGCATCAGCGATCCCGTTTTCTCCCGCAAGGTGATGAATCCGGTCAAGAGCATGCCCAACTGCGTCAAGTACATCAACAACAAGGCGCGGGAGTACGTCAAAAAGGAAATGGAAGACAACGACGTCAAGCCCGATCAGAACGGCATCTACGGCAGCGACGTTCCCGATGATCTCGTCTATCAGTGGGCGGTGGACTACTTCAACGACCCCAACGCCAAGGAGGACGAGCGCGAGGACGAAAAGTTCACGCCGAAGCCTTATGTCGGCGGTAAATCTTCTTCGACCAGAAAAAAGAAAGAAGATGAGAAAGCCAAGAAAAGAGCCGAGAAAGAGGCGGCGGCGAAAAAGGTAGCCGAAGAGAAGGCAAAGAAAAAGGCTGACGACGGGCAGATGAGCCTGCTGGGTGCGGCATGATCGCTTACAAGGGCTTCAACTGTGGCCTTGTATGTCGCGGCTATCAGTTTCACATGGGTCTCAACGTCACCGAGGAGGCGAACTGTGTGCGCAATGGCTTTCATTGCGCACACAACCCCCTCGACTGCCTGCGCTACTATTCAGATATGGAGAAATCCATTTACTGCGTGGTCAACGCGGGCGGAGATATCGACGAGGACGCGACGGACAGCAAGATCTCTTGTACGGAGCTGACTATCCTCAAGAAACTCAGCCGTCGTGAGTTCTTCCTGCATGCGCTTGCGTATATGCACGACCACCCCAAAGCACAGTGGGCCGGTTGTGTGGAGCGCGAGATCGGCGTTGCACGATTAGGATACGCCGTCGTGCGCGGGAAAAATCCAAAAGCAAGAGGTTGTAAAGGGGATATACTTGCTATTGCAAAAGAATCCAAAGATACACCTGATATTGAAAAAGTTGCGCTTGCTATCGTAGACGGCAAAAGGCTGAAGCCTGATGTTTGGTATGACATCACGCTCTCCAGATGTGGCAAGCCGCAACCCTCTCTTGAATGGAAGGACGGCCTATGAAAAAAAGACGATTGCGGGCATTGCCCGCGATAAAACCTACGCCCGAAATGAAGCGCGTCGCCAACTCCGAAAAGCCGGTTAAGAAGCTGGATTGGTTTGGCACCCCTTATACGGCTTATAAGCATTCCCTGTTCTTTGCCTGCAAAAAGTATCACAGCATCCTCAAAATCGCCATATTCCATCCTGCCGATCTGCGCGCTGGTCGTGACGGTGCAAAATACGAGCTGTACATCGACCTTTCCGCGCCGGACTTCATCACCTACGAGCCGGGCAACGGACGCTGGTACAAATCCTGCCTTGGAAATGGGTATTTCTACGGTGTAAACAAGCACGGAAATGAGGTGTGGTGCTCTGAGCGCGATACCGAAAGGATACGCACGTATCTGAAAAGCCGTCTGTCTCCAAAGCTCGATATATTCGATGTGATCAGCAGCTATCAGTTCCATGTCAGGGAACAGCAGTTGGACGCACGGTATCACCGCATCATCGATCCATGGCAAAAGGAGGCAAAGCAGGTACCATCCCTGCCAAAGCGCTGGACGAGATGGCTCGACAAGGTCGCCATACCCGAGCAGTATATCTATTACCACTATAAGCGCGGCGGCGCGACGACCGGCTATTGCTCCTACTGTGAGGCGGACGTCCCCATTGAGAATCCCCGGCACAATCAGGAGGGGCAATGCTGCAAGTGCGGAAAGAAGATCGTTTTCAAGGCTCTTGGCAAAACCGGATTCCTTGTTTCCAAGCGACACGATACCTACCTGGTGCAAAAATCTCCTTGCGGCTTGGTGATCCGCGAGTTTTCGGTGTACCGAAAGCAGCGCAGGGGCGAGTACAAGCAGCCGTCCATTGAGTTCAGCGAGTTCCGGCGTTCCTTTTTCAACGCGCAGGGACGTCCCTTGAGTGCTTTTTACTATGGCGATTATAACCACAGAATCGTCTGCTGGATCGCCACGGGTGTCTGCGACCCCGAATACCGCAGCTTCTGGGGCGGCAATCGCGGCATGGTCTATGGAAGGTCTCTTCCCTATCTGGATAAGCTCGGGTTAAAGTACAGCGGGCTTTCGGCGGAGGTCGCCAAAGGCCAGCGGATGGATCCCGAGCAGTTTCTCGCGAAGAACAATCGGGCGGTCCTGCTGGAGCAGATGAAAAAGGCGGGTCTTGGGAATCTGGCCAAGGATTGTGAGAAGACTTGGTTTAGGTATGTGTTTCTTGGCGTTGCGCCGGGGTCGCTCACTAAGATGCTCGGACTGGACACCTTCCGGCTCAAGCGGCTGCGTGAGGCAAAGGGCGGATATCACTACCTCTGCTGGCTCCAGCATGAAAAGAAAACCGGAAAGCTGATCTCGGACAACGTGATCAAGTGGATGATTTCAGAGAATTTCAAACCGGATTCATTCACATTCATCGAAAAGCGCATGAGTTATGAGCAGATTCGCAACTATATTTCGCGTCAGGCAAAGCATTATGATATGCGTACGGATGACGTCCTTTACACTTGGCGCGATTACCTCAGCATGGCAAAGAAGCTCAACTATGATACAAACGACGAGATCGTATACCGGGCAAATCTGCTGCGACAGCGGCATGACGAGCTGGTGGAGCGCATGAGGCGGCAGGAGATCGAAGCGCGGGCCGCGCCCATTCTGGAAAAGTATCCCAACGCAGAGGAGGTTTGCCGGTCGCTCGCCGCAAAGTACAACTATACCGGCAAGGAGTATATGGTCATCGCCCCAACCGGCGTCACCGACATCATCGCGGAGGGAGACATCCTGCACCACTGCCTTGCCGGCGGCGACGACTACTATGACCGTATCGAGCGTCACGAGAGCTATCTGCTGTTTTTACGGAGAACTTCGGAGCCGGATACCCGCTTCTATACGATGGAGGTGGAGCCCAACGGAACCGTAAGGCAGATCCGCACATACTACAATCGGCAGGAGAAAGATATCGAGGACGCCAGAGCGTTCCTCCGCGAATGGCAGACGGCCATCTCGGAGCGTTTGACCGCAGAAGATCGGAATTATTCAAAGAAAAGCGTTGTTTTACGCAAAAAGGAGTTCAGAGAGCTCCGCAAAGACCAGGTTAAGATCAATCACGGCGATTTGGCGGGCCATTTGCTCGTCGAGGTGCTGATGGCGGATCTTATGGAAGCAGCCTAAATGGGTAAAGGAGGACGCGCGGTATGCGCGTCCTCCCCCAATTATTATGAAAGGAATGGTTTGACATGAAGCAACTCGGTAATCTGGCAATCATTTGCGCGCAGCGCAAGGACGTCATCATGAATCTGGAGAACGGCGTCGTCAGCGTAAGCGCCGGTAACCGCCCGGACGTCCATTCCCTCTCGGTTGAGTGGGACGACGACGTCGGTATCGCAAATATCATCCACGCGCTCAATTTCGGCAATATGGCAGCTGCCACAAGAGGCTGACCAATGGCTGGCATTAACAAACGCTCGTGCGGAGCATTTCTGTCACCCGACCTGAAGCTCTCCGCAAACAGCGGCATCATCCATTGCCGTGCCATCAAGTACATCATCAAAAGCGAGGTCCGGCTGGTCGCCCATCGAAAGCTGCTGATCCTGTACCTGATTCCGCAAAGGAAGGCCGCCGAGGGCGACTACTCCCCTGCATACGCCATATTTCAGTCCTGCGACTCGTTTGCGGCCTGCGATATGACCGACAAGGGACATCCGAAATGGCGCGCCGCCGGTCTGGAGCGATTGGAGCCGGACGAGAGATCCTTCACGGAAAGGCTTGCGTTCTATTCCAAGACTGACGAAACCCGCGTGATCCGCTTCTGCGCCGCCCATCGGGCAAAAATCCAATGCAAAACGGGCGTTACCGCGATGCTGGTGCTGCAATCCTCCATCATGGAGAGCCGCACAACAAAACGGAGAAATCAGCGGGAGCAGAAGATTCTTGATCGCATGAAGCCCGTCCGCCCTGCCGGAAGCCTTCTTGAGCAATGGGCAACTCGGGATGTGCTGCCAAAGTACATCTTTTATGACCGCAAGGAGCGGAACAAGCCGACTTTAGGGCATTGCACCGCCTGCAATCAGGAGGTGAGCGTAGCCGGCGCGAAGCACAATATGCGCTATGAGTGCCCGAGCTGTCACAGGCTCGTCACGCTCAAGTCCCGCGGCATCACAAAGCATCTTTGGGATCGGGCGTCTATCCTGCGGATCGACCGCGTCGCGCCAAGCGAAATCGTGATTCGGGTGTTCAAGGCTTTCTGGAATTATAACAAAGGTGCCGATGAATACGTTTTTCGGGAGTTTCAGAGGCATTTCATATCTTGGGACGCGGACGGAAAATGCAGCGTGGATCGCTATTATGACTCGTTCACGACACGGGGCTTGACCTCGTGGCGGCACGGTCAAAGACCGCGGTTCAGCATTTGGCAGCAGAACTTCTCCGCAGATAACGATGGACTCTTATGGACACGGGGACTATCCAGAACGCTTAAAGGCTCGCCTTGGCAGTATTCCGAGATCGGTGCGTTCTACGATAACATCCGCGAATCTCTGAATGCCGAGGTCTATCTCGCTCAGTATCTGAAAAAGCCTTGTCTTGAGTACCTTGTCAAGCTCAGGCTGTACCGCCTTGCCAAGTTTGTCGCCTATGAGGACGAAACGCACTACTTGGACGGGCATCACGAAAAGATCGTGGATGCGGCGGGCAAAGGCTTTCGTGAGGTGCTGCACGTCGGGCAGGAGGATCTGCCACTGCTGCAGGAGCTGAACGCGTCGCACACACAGCTGGACTTTCTGCAATCCATGCGGCGCTGCGGCATGCAGCCGAGCCGCGATCTCCTCGCATGGTGCGACGCGAACGACATCAGGGACTTCAGCCATGTGATGACCGCGCTCAGGTTCATGACGCCGCACAAGCTGATGCGCTATGTCAGCGAGCAGTTTGCAGCGAACAAAGCGACTCCGATGCCGTTTTACGCAAGGGAACATGGCTTCTATGACCTGCGAATGGTGCTCAGCGACTACAAAGACTATCTCTTTATGAGCGCCGGCCTTGAGTACGATATGACGAACCCGTTTGTCCTGTTCCCGAAAGACTTGATGAAAGCGCATAATCAGGTCATGGAGCTGTCGTCAAAGCAGAAAACCAAAGTCTACGACCGTAGCATCGCGGCGCTCTACCCGCAAACGCAGCAGAGATTCGCGTTTCAAAGCGACGGTATGATGGTCGTTGCGCCAAAAAACGCGCGGGAGATCACGCGCGAGGGACAGTCGCTCCATCACTGCGTGGGTAACTATGTTGAGCAGGTTGCGCGTCAGGAGACCGTAATTCTGTTCCTTCGGCTGGCAAAAGCCCCGAAAAAGTCATTTTACACCATAGAGGTGTCCGCAGGACGCATTCATCAGGTGCGTGGGTGCATGAATCAAGACACCACGCCCGAAGTGGATAAGTTCCTTGAGAAGTGGCGCAGGCAGGTGCTGGATCGTCCCATAGTCACGGCTTTTGCCGGATTTGGGGCTATAAGACAGGCCGCGTAAGCAATCGGGAGGGCGCACCGCGCCCTCCCCCGTGTTCAGAAAGGAGATATGCCATGCCCTATCCCAATTTGACACCGCTGGAGAGCCTTGTCGCCGAGTGCGCGCGGCGCGACGATACGCATTTGTGGATCATGCGCGGCGTTGTGTACGTTCAGGTCGGCAAGGGCGCTCTCAGCAGGATCTACCCCGCCTGCTGTATGGACGACAAATCGATCTTGAAGATTGTCCATGAGCTTAAATTCGGCGCGTATGCCCCGCAGGACGCCGCGCCGCAGGAAAAGGAGGCCGCATAATGGAACAAACCGCAGCGGAGAAGGTACAGGAGCTGACCGCAAGGCTCAATCAGTACCGAAACGAGTATTACAACAAAAGCGCGCCGTCTGTCTCGGACGAGGTCTATGACCGCCTTTTCGATGAACTGGCGCGGCTGGAGAAGGAAACCGGCGTCGTCATGTCCAACTCCCCCACGCAGACGGTGGGCTATCCCGTTGTGGACGGGCTGACAAAAACGAAGCACGATCCTCCCCTGCTCTCCCTTGCCAAGCAAAAGGACCCGGAGGAGATCCTGCGCTTCATGAACGGCAAGCCGACCGTATTCATGCTCAAGCTCGACGGTCTGACGATCAAGCTGATCTATGAGGACGGTCAGCTTGTAGAGGCGTCGACGCGCGGCGACGGCAACGAAGGCTCCATTGTGACGCATAACGCTGTTGCCATCGACGGCATCCCCATGAGAATACCGTTTATGGGGCGTCTGGTTGTTGCCGGCGAGGCGTTTATCCGCCCCAGCGACTTTGAACGGATGAAGGAATCTATCGTGGACGACGAAGGAAAGCCCCCGAAGAACGGGCGTAACCTGGCCGCCGGCTCCATCCAGCTCTATGATGCAGAGATATGCAAGAGCCGCTCCCTGCACTTCATGCCGTTCGCGGTGATCTCGGGCATGGATGAGACCGATTCCCTGTCCGAGCGTCTGAACCGGCTCAAGCCCCTCGGGTTTGACGTGTTTCCGAAGCTGGTCGGCAACGGCGACGCAACCGTGGACGACGTGAAAGGCGCGATCAACGCGCTCATGGAGTACGCCAAGCAAAACGAAATCCCCATCGACGGCATCGTCATTAAGTACGAGAGCGTTCGATACGGCAAGGGATTAGGCAGGACCGGGCACCACTACAAGGACGGCATCGCGTTCAAGCCGGAGGATGATCTTCACGAAACCAAGCTCACCGGCATCGAGTGGAACCCGTCTCGCAGCGGAGAGATTACGCCCGTCGCCCTGTTTGATACGGTGGAGATCGACGGCTGCGACGTCTCCCGCGCAACGCTGCATAATCTCTCCTTCATTGAGGATCTGGAGCTGATGCCTGGTAACCGCATCCTTGTTTCCAAGCGGAACATGATTATCCCGCACATCGAGGAGAACATTGACCGCGGCGGGTTCGACCTGCAAAGGCTTGTCCCCGTGGCCTGTCCCTGCTGTGGGATGCCGACGCGTATCCACGTTACCGCGTCCAAGGTGGACGGCGAGGAGCGCGAGGTCAAAAAGCTCTTTTGCGACAATGCCGCCTGCCCCACCCGCTTTGTCCGGCAGTTCGTCCACTTCACGGGCGAAAAGGCGCTCGACATCGCGGGTCTTTCGGAAACGACGCTGGAAAAGCTGATCGGACACGGGTTCCTGCGGAGCTTTACGGACATCTTCCGGTTGGATCAGCACAAGGCGGGCATCGTTGCCCTCGACGGGTTTGGCGAGAAATCCTTCCAAAACCTCTGGGACGCGATACAGGCAAGCCGCAACACCACGTTTGAGCGTTTTCTGTGTGCGATGGACATTCCTATGATCGGCAATACCGCGAGCCGCGCGCTCGCCGGGCTGTTCCACGCGAGCCTTGACGAGTTTGAGGCGGCGATTTTCGCGCACTACGACTTCACGCAGCTGCCCGATTTCGGGGAAACGCTCGACAAAAACATCCACGACTGGTTCGAGCAGGAGGAGCACTGGTACTTCTGGGACGAGCTTCGTATGTGGGTCGTCATTGCCCCGCCCGTTGAGGCTTCGAGCGCACAAACGACGGCGAACAGCCCGTTTGCCGGCAAGGTCATCGTCGTGACGGGCAAGGTCGAGCCGTATTCCCGCAGCGAGATGAACAGCTATATTGCCTCGCTCGGCGCGGTCGCCGGCAGCTCCGTCACTGGTAAGACCAACTATCTTGTCTGCGGCGAGAAGGCCGGCAGCAAGCTCGACAAGGCGCGCTCGATGGGTATCACGGTACTCACGCCCGAGGAGTTTTTCGCAATGACGCAGGCGTCGTAATGCATATATCAGCGCATGGGGCAAGGTATTTCTTGTCTCATGCGCTAAAACAAAGAAAATGATAATTGCCTGTTTCCTCCGCAAGCTCAGTTCGGTAAACGGCTGTGCGCAATATTTGAGGATGGACTAATACGCCATCCCGCTTTGGGACTTTCGCCCTATTGAGGCGGAGGTTCCTTTTTATTTGTCCAAAGTTATTTCTTCATTTAGGTGAAGTATGAAAAGAGGAGTTTTGACTATGAAAACCTTCCGTATCAACTATTTCCGCAAAAACAACAACGAATCCGACGCCATGCAGCCGGACGCGCTGACAGTCTTCGATCAGGCGGAGTTTGACGTCGAGGACGGCAACGAGACCGCTCTTCTGCGGCTGTTCAGCGCCTTTGTCGCCGAAAACGAGTATGAGGTGCTGTCTATCTCCACCATTGACGAGGTGCCGTTTGACGGCCGTGAGGAGTTTCCGTTCCAAAACACGTTCATGGATCGCATGAATACGCTGACGGCCTCGGCGCACTTGTTCCTGTCCGCGCTTGCCATCGGCGGCGTCGAGCGGAACGACGACCTGATCGAGAGCTTGGTACTCTGCGGCAAAGCGATCCTTGAAAAGCAGCACCTCGACACTTG
Source organism: Oscillospiraceae bacterium (assembly GCA_017620315.1). Lineage (GTDB taxonomy): Bacteria > Bacillota > Clostridia > Oscillospirales > Oscillospiraceae > Hominicoprocola. The sequence goes on from JAFZQQ010000010.1 coordinate 13,156, forward strand.
CGTCCCGTCCTATGGCCCAAACGGCGCGCCGTGTTACAGGCGCGAGAGCTGCCCGGACAAAAAATGCCCGTTTCGGAAAGGCGCTCAGTTGGTCAGAAACGACGTGAGGACCAATGCCAAGTGGGAAAAGAGCCGCGCCGAGAGGTATGCCGAACGCTGGTTCATCAATCACGGCTTCGACTGCTATCTTGTCAAGCAGTATATCAACAAGACCGTGTACCGGGTGTCAAAGGACGGCATCGAAGACCGCTTTGAGCTGCCCCGAGCGGTGGAAAAGCCAAAAGAGTTTATGCAGATGTATGAAAGCGCTTTTGCAATGAAGCAGAAAATCATCAAGAAATCGACTTAAAATACACCAATTTTGTTTGTGAAAGGAGAAATGCAACTTGAAAAGACAAATTAGCGAGGAGGAATTGGCATCGCTTTGCGACGCGCGGGACAAGCTCTGTGGCTTTTGCGAGGCCGACGAGTGCAGCTGGTGCATTGTCCCCCGGCTGATCGACGACGCCTATAACGAATGCAAGGAGGTTGAAGATACCTTATGAAAAAAGACATCGGTACAGAGAAACTCCTATCTGCCGTAGAACGCTACGCATTATTTGTTGCCCGCTTGCACGACATACCGGACGCCTATGATGCGGCTATGCGGCTTGCGACGGTCTGCGCGGACGAGATCAGAAGCGATTCGGCGCTTGCCGAAGAGTTGAGCAAGGATAAGAAGTCTTATAAGCCCTTTGTGCGAAAAATGGCATTTGAGGCGGCAGACGCAGCGATCCGGCAGCAGTTATTCCCCGTCGGCGAAAAAGCAAGCATGCGGGAAAACCTGATTGCCACGGCTGCCTTTCGCGCGGGACACATGGAATCCATGTGCTCCATCTCAGTCGGTGGAACCGTGGAGGACGAGGACGACCTCGCCAATTTCTGCGCCTATCTTGCATCGAAATGGCATCAAGAGTCCCACGACTGCTCATACGACGAGTTCATCGAAAACGAGCTGGTGGAACACTATGGATACTGATATTGAAGCCATTCTTGAGGACATGAAACAGGAAACCATCCGCATGGTCGAGCAATCAGAGTCCACGGCATCGAAAGCCGCTTGGTACTGGACCCATATCGGCGCGCTGGACATGGCGCGGCAGCTCGGTCTTATCGCAGAAGAGCGCCGGCATGAGCTTTGTCATGAGATCGAATACTTAAAGGAGCGATTCAAATGAGAGCATATATAGATTTGCAAACAAATATCCCCGATTTGCACATCGATTATGTGGAAATCAAGGACCGTTCAGGTAACATCTACAACTTCAACCCCAACAACACGTCCAGCTGGGATTTGGACAAGGGACACTTTACCGCGGAATGGCGAGGCGTTGACATTGGCGAAGAGGACGCGGTAGGGCGGATCTCCGACATTCCTTATCACTGCAAGATCTGCGCCGTCGGCGCGAACTATGATTTGGATGTAGAAAACCCTTATATCAAGGGCATGACCTTTACCCTTTCGGATTATACCGACGTTGCCCCGGTCACGAGAGCTTATCGAATCAGGAATGCTATGCCCGTAATCGAGCATACATGATACACTCAATGCGTCAACAACATAAGAGGAGAAGAAATGTTAAGTGACCTGTTCGTTGAAAAGAACCGTATGCATGCGTTTACATGCTATGTGCGCGATTGGAAGAAGCAAGACCCGTCTATCATTGAGCGCAACGGAAAGATATTCAGCTATCGAACCAAGCGCGGACTCGTGAAGCGTTTTATTCCGGCAGAGCGATTCAGCGAGGGTTCCATACGGGTGCAGGGTTTCTTTTTCAGGGAGATTTCCGAGGATATGTCCACAAGCCGCAAATAACAGAATTGTGAGGAATTGGAGGTATAACCATGTCAAACATGAGCTATTGCCGCTTTACAAACACCCGTGACGATCTGGAGGACTGTCTCAGCTCGCTTGAGTATGAGGAAACCGTTAGTGAATCCGAGGCAATCGCGGGAAAAAAGATGTTCCGCCGTTTTTTGTCGTTTTGCCGCGACGCAGACATCATCCAGTCCTACGACTACGAAATGGTCGAGCATCTGTTTCAGAATCTTCAGGAATAAGGAGTCGAAACATCATGAGTAAACAGAATGACCGCTCCCCCACCCAGCCGGAGCAGCGCCTGATGGGAAGGTATCCGGAAACGGATACCTTCCTCTGGCGCAACGAAAATCCGAAAGGTCATATCTCCGATGACTGCGTTATACGCGCCATCGCCGGCGCTTCCGGCAAAAGCTGGTATGAGGTCTTTGACGAGCTGAACATCGTAAGGCGGGAAGCCGCGCGCGTTGATAAGACCGCAATCAAGAAGTATCTTGCGCAGAAAGGCTGGTCGATCCGCAAGCAGCCCCGGAGAGCCGACGGCACCAAATATACCGGCGCGGAGTTCTGCAAATGGCTCTCCGTCAATTACCCCAACGGCGAGCTCGGGCGGATCATCGCCGACATCGGCGGCCATCACATCGTCTGCATCTGCCCCACCGAACACGGCGACGGGATCAACTGCCGCTATAAGGTGCTTGACACTTGGAACAGCACCGGCAGATGTATCGGCAGCTGGTGGACAAGAGCCGACGTCAGCCTCACGCCGGTAGCGCAAAGGCACTGAAAGCTAAGAAATAGTTGCATATTTGGAGGTAAGCAATGAGAAAAATAATGTTTAGAGGTCAAACCCGACGTTTCGGCGAAAAAATCAAGAACTACGCCGGCGAGCCTATGGAAAGCGCGTGGGTGTTCGGCTACGGCGCCGCGCAGGGAAACGGAGACTTCTCCATCATCTACGAAAGCGAGAAAGGCCCGGACACCGAGGCTCGTTTTTCCGGCAAGCACATCATATACTCGGATACGCTCGGGCAGTACGTCGGATTCAACGACTGTAACAATAAGCCGATCTTCGAAGGCGACATTGCCGTCTATCACAAGCCTGTTGACCCGTGGGGTCCCGATCTACCCGAGGGCGCCGTTGGAACCGTGGAATACTCTGGCAGCGCCTTTTACTTTGCTGTAAAGAAGTCTTCGTTAGAATCCAGCTTATATCTGCTCAACAACTTCTACGGTGCGCATGGCTGTATTCTGGAGGTCATCGGAAACATTTTTGACAATCTCTACCTGCTCGTCGGAAAAGTGAAAGGCACTGAGGTGACCGTCAAGGGCGAAAAGGCATGAACACAAACCTTATTTCCCAGAAGCTGCTTGCGGAGGGCTGGACAAAGGAACTGACGCCGCCGGGCATGAAGCCGTGGGACGATTTCTACGGTGGATGGACATATAGCACTGCATCGAGGGTAAACGCGGTATTTGAAACACCCTGCGGGCTGCTGCTCAAGCGCAGCGAATGCTCGTGCAGCGGCTTTATGAGCTTCATGGTCGTCGATTGGTCGGAGGAAAACGACAACATGACCATTCTCTGCCCCCATTACGCGCGCTCCCAAGTCTGTGAGCTGAACCATCCCCTGCTGCGCGGTAATCAGATAGGTGGCAGTCATTACGAGAATCTCTGTTTTTGTGCTGTCCATGAAACGAACAAGCCTTGGTGCTATGAACATAGTCGCCGAAAGATTGAGGATGATGCCGAAGCTGAAAAGAAAAGGCTCTTTGAAGCGTTCAAGGCAAGCCGGGGCGGTCACGTTTGCGAGCAGCATTGCCGCTTTGACCGCAGTGCCAAGCAATGGTCTATGGACTACGACCCCCAGCGCTGCCTCGACGGTTGTACCTATTGCCCCGTACTCAACAAGGAACTGTCGCCCAAAAAAGCGCATGTCTTTTACGATCTCAAGGTCTCGCACATTCAAAAGGGCGAGGGCATTTTCCCCGACAAAGAGCAGATCACCATTAACAAGGGGATCAAGCTATTTAAGCACCCACGTTCGGAAACGCTGTGTGAGGCGATCGTAAAAACGTGCCGTGAAAGCCTGCAGCACTCGGTGGATATGCAGTTTCAGAGCGCGATCCGGCTTGATGGGTATCGCTATGAGGTCATGAATATTCGCATGGGGCGCAGAGAAAAGCGCGACAACGACGCTGACCGGCGGGAAGAGCAGGCGGGAATCGTTGTCCGTCACAAAAGCGACGCAGATAAGGCGGAGAAAGCGCGGCGCTCGGCACAAAGGGCGGAGACCCGCAAGAAAAAGGAGCTTCGCAATCGCCGCGTCACGGAGGCAGAGTTTCTTGCGGCTGATTCGGCTGAAATCGAGAGCTCCAAAGCCGCGTGGGTCGAAAAGCTCGGCAAACCGCGCTATGAGGAGCTTTGCAGGCTACGCAGCGATCGTGAAAACGGTATTGGCGAACAATTTGGACTATTTGGAGGATAACTATGAAAGCTTTGATCTATCCCAAGCATTTGCTTGAAGCAAAATGGAACGAGGATATAACTCTCTACCACGATGGCGAGGCGGACACTCCCCCGCTGTGCCTGCGCTGCGGGCAGCCTCTCAGCAGGTGTCTTGCCGAAAACGCTCTCAGCCGATACATTGACGTCAATATCTGCGGTCGCTGCGGAAACGACGAAGGTATGCGGGACTATACCGGCGACCGTCTCCCCTTATCGGAATGGTACGCGGTAAAGCACGGCATCGTGAAAATGCCTGACACGGATACGGACGACGCGGTATTGGTCGACACCTGTTCTTTCACGTCGGTATTCGAACAGCCCCGGCGCCCGACTCCCCTCAGCTCTCGTGGATACCCTGAAAGCCAGCTCTGTTTCTTCCGCAGCGACCACAACGGCTGGCAATGGCACACGCAGTGGTTTGACTGCCGCGAGAAGCCGCGTGACAAGACGCTGTTGGATGAGGTGGACGCTTTCAAGCTTGGCCTAATGGCGCTGCCGGAGTTCAAGGATCTCTACACGATGGCCGATATGTGCTATAAATGCGCCGAGCGTACATCTGAGCGCACGGAGTTTAACCTTTTCTCCGAGACGGAGCATTTCTATGTCTGGATCCGCATGATCACCCGCGAAAAGGACTATAACCTCTATACGAATTTCTATTACAAATCAAGCGATCCTGCGAATTGACAGGCAGAACAACGGCGCGGTCAGGAAGAACTACTCTTCCCGGCCGCGCCGCTCTATTCATTAGAAAGGAATTTTGCCGTTGATGGAGCCGTTGGCGACATAGTAAACCATACCGTCCTCGGGCTTAAAGTAGAGCGTAAGCTCCGTCAGCAGCTTTCTCTTGTTATTTGTCTTGAAGTCTTCCTTTGCCGCCTCTGTCAGCGCCGCGATGTCAAGCTCCTTGCCCGCAAATTGCAGTAGCATCGTTGGAACCATACTTGCAGCCTTCGCCTTCTCCTCCGCGCGCGCCTTTGCCGCCGCCGCTTTCTCGGCAGCGGTCATCGCCTTGGGACCGGGCTTCTTGGCTGCGGTCTTAGACTTGGAGGCAGATTCCTTATCTACGGTTTTCTTTTCCGCTTCCTTCACGGTCTTTTGGGCCGGAGCGGTTTTTTTCTTGGCGGCAGCCTTTTCCTTTGCAAGAGCGGTCTTCGCGGGCTTTTGAGCTTCCGCTTTCTTTGTTTCCTTTTTTGCCTCCGGCTTGGCGGCGTTCACGGAAGTCTTCTCTGCCGGCTTTTCTTCCGCAATCGGTTTTGCTGCGACCGGAGCAGCAGCTTTTGAGGCGTCAGATGCGCTCAACTCAGCGGTGTCGATTGCTTTTTTTGCCTGCTCAACAAGGTTAGCTTTCGCTTTGCTGGATTTATTTGCACGCGTTTTCTTGCTTGTCTTTTTCGCCATGTGCTGCTCCCTCCAAAGAAATAAGATAGTTTGATTATAACCATTTTATGACAAAAATCAACCTTTTATATATTGTTTGGGGCTGCGGTCAATTAAAACCGCAGCCCCGTCCGTGTTTCATTCTCTCGGTTGATACTCCTTGACGCATTTCAGCAGCACCATCGAAAGCTCCTGATACAGATCTTCGTCAAACCGCTTATCGATCATGGACATTTTGATCAAAAGCGGCTGATACATGGAGAGTATCTCACCGAAAGCATCTTGATCACCCGACTTCGCACGTTTTAACAAACTTCCAAAAGCCATCGGCTACCCCTCCATCTCTTGCTTGATCTTTATGAGAGCTCTGCGATACACGGCGGCAACCGCTTTATAGTTCATGCCAAGCTCCATGCCGATGTCCTCGTACTTTCTGCCATAGAAAGCGCGCTCCATAACAATTCTTTGCTCTTTTTCCTTGAGCTTGTGAAAGGCGCTTTCAAATACCATGTTCATCATATGCCTGTAGATACCGTCCTCCACTACGCTGTAATCCCAGGTATGTTCGCCCGCGGAGTCAGAAAGGTCAAGGACAACTTCATTATCATGAAGGTGCTTGCGCGCAAGCAGGATATCCCCGCGCCTGCGCTTGAGTGCTCTTAGTAAGTATGCTGTGAAAATATTGCGTTCATCGTCGCAAATGCCGTTTTTGCTCCGAAATTGCACGTTAATTCTCCTTATCCATCATTATTAGTTTGAAAATGATGGATAGCTGGAGGACCTCGGCAACGCGGAACGGATTCTAATTCGTCGAAATAGCAACAATAGGCAGCGAACCGCCTTGCGGTTCTATGAATACCTGGCTATAAAATATTTTATTATGCTGACGGATTTTGTGGCGGCTCGCCTTGTTTTACTGAAATAAGGCATATCTCGCTATCCTCCTTTACCGATATGCGCTTTTTCATTTTGTTTCCTATCGTTTCGACAAGCCGCATAAATATCACTATTTGTTTGAAAATGCTGTCGAAATCTGGGGCGGTTGTAATTTTTTAAGATAATTTGTAAAAATGAGACAAAAAGCCGACGGATCGGTGATTGACCCGTCGGCTTATGTACTATTGGTTGTCAAAGGCAAGCATTGTCTGTCTGATGGCGTCATAATCCTCCGCGCCAGTTTTAGAATCATTTTGTGCTGTGTTGTCAACCTCTGCGGCGCCTTCAGCGACCGTGTCGCAGATTACGCTTTTTTCCGCTTCCGATTGTCTGGCGATTGCTGCCCTGATCCGTTCGTCCAGCGCCTCTCCCATCGTTTGCATAAGGATGGCGTTCTTCGTGTAGTTCTGTATCGCCTCCGTGATAAAGGCTGATTTGTGTCTTCCCTTTGTTTCCAATATCCTTGCGACTTCCGCCTGCGCAGGATCATTCAGATTAAACTGGAGCGTAAACCGTCCGTGCATTCTTTTCTCTACCATTTTCATCACCTGCCCTTATGATGGATCTCATAGAGCAGAGCGTAGCCCCTTGCGTTTGCGCGGATGTCCTGCACAAACACCGGTTGGTTGACCTTGCTGGAGTCAAGGATCTGCTTTCTCAAAAGCAATGCTCCGCCGCCAACGAAAATGATGCGACCCGCTTTGAGCTCGATCTGCTGCTCGCGGAGCTTGTCCAACAGGTCAGCGATATACGCTTGGGCGCTGTCCAAAATAAGCTTCACGACGCCGTCTGGCAAATCTGCCTGCTTCCCCAAAAGCACCGCGTCGATCTCCTCCTCGCTGACTAGAAGATCATGCTCCGCGCGCGCTTTGCCGATGATTTTGTTGTAGAGCAGAATGACGCCGTTTTCAAGGGAATCGCACACGGTCAGATCGCCAGCACCGTTTCTGATTTGAAGGTAATCTGCGGTGTATCCGCCCAAGTCGACGATCAAGGCGCGCGGGATGTCCCGAAGCTCCTGAAACATGGTGACTGCGGCAGCGTAAGACTGCGGAAAGCAGAGCACTTCGGTGATCATGATATTGTAGACCTTGCCCCGGTATGTGAATGTTACTGCTCCGCGCTTGGAAAAATAGGCAATAAACGCCTGCTTCTGAGCGCCGTAATACGCCGGAGGCAGACCAACCGCAAGTTGGATCGGAATGACGCCCGAATGAAACATACCCGCCGCTTCCAGCTCCCTTGCAATGGCAAATAGTGTCAAGATGAAATACTTGTCATCCGCAGTTTTATCCCTATGATACGGGATTCGTTTCTCGGAAAGCTGATAATATTTGCCCCGATACTTTAATACGTTGTCGCCAAAGGGCCGCGTATCGCTCTCCATAAGCCCAGAGGTGAACGGCTCGCAATTCTCCGTCTTCATCTGCCTGTTTCCGTGATCTACTGCAATTAACATGGTTCATCAACCTCCTTATACTTATTATTACGAGGTTAATGCGCTTTTTCTCAACGAACAGGGGCAAAAAACAAGACCTCCGACCAAAGCCGGAGGTCTTGTTTCCTAACTATACTTTGTCTGCGATAGAGTCCAGCACAAGCATGGTGCCTAAGTACAAATCGGGCGGGGCCTTTTGCGTCACCGTCCCTGCAAGGATGTTGACCATGCCGGTCATATAATTGACGTTGATTGTATTGCTCATGCCCGCCCTCCCGTCATGCGAAAAAGCTGTAATTCCTGCGGGACAGATTGACACCATCGGAAACAAGACGGTTTTCCACGCCTGTGCGAGTCACGCTGTCCAGCGCCTTCGCGTTGAACGGTTGACCTTCTTTCCACGACGGATTAGACGCCTTGATCGCATCCTTCATGGCGTCCCTGTATTGGCTCTCATACTGGCTCAACGTCCATGTTCCGCTCGCTTGATTCTTCTTTGACGTGCCTTTCAGATAATCTTGATAAATTTCCGCGCGCTGTGCCGATTTCTCGTCCGCGCTGCCGTTGTTCTCTATAAACTGGCGCTTTGTCTCGTCAAAAAGAGCTTGCCGTGTAGATTCCGGCACCTTGACGATCTGTTGCCCCGATGCGGGAATATCGGCGCTGAACAGGTCGGAAACGCTGGAAGTGCTGGAAGTGCCGGAATCCAAAAGTCCTCCGCCATAGCTGGCAGTTTTGGCGAGTTTTTGAAGCGTTCTTTGTGACTTTTTGCTTGTGCCGCCGAGCGTAGACAGATCCATCATCTGCGCGACGGAGCTGCTGCTCGTTTGCTTCGTAACCTTATAGGAGTTGCTTTTCGTGCCGATTGCGTTTGTCCCCGACTTGCTCGATGAACGTCCGTACCGTGATTTCATCGACGGGCGATTTTGCATCCGAACGTAATTTGAGCCGAAGAAAAATCTTCCGATCCCCATAGTGATACCTCCAACTTACATCAAAAAGTCCAATAGCTCCGCCGCCGATACGCCTGTGGGGACGGGCGCGTTCGGCATGGATGTCGGCAGGCTGTCTCCGAGCGCCAAACTCCGAGCCATAATAGAACGAAAATACTGCATTTCAGAGAAATAGCGCGCCATGTCCCGACGCTGCAGCGCCTTTTCCACCAGCTCCTCTTGGAGTTTTTTCGCACGGCGGCGGCGTTTTTCCGCTGCTTCTTCTACCTCCGCTTTTTGCTGCCGCTTCTCCCACGGCCCGCCGAGACCGCTGCGCGACCATCCGCTGTTCTCACCCTTGCGCGTCCAAAAGCTGCCCTGTGCTTTTCCCGCCCAAATGAGATCGCCGGTGCCGTTCATATAGCCTTGATGCCAGCTCATGGTAGGCGCTTCACCGATTTTTGTCCCGACCGTCGTAACCACATAGCCCGGCCCGCCAATCGCACGCGCCCATGCCGGGTAGGGCGTCGCAAACGCCTTGCCGAGATCGTCAATCAGCCATTTCTCAAACTCCGGGTCATCCTTCAATGCCTGAAACGAAGCGTCGGAGATATGGATCGTCCAACTGTCACTGCGGTTGTCGGGGTGGACGGGCAGGGTGTCGATCTTTCCGCGTAGATAATCCTTGTATTCCTCCAGCGTCATGTCCTTGGTGGATACCGACTGAGCCTCGGTCGTCTGAAAAATATCCGTTGTCCGCGCAGCCTTTGCTGCTTCGCTCTGCGCTTGCAGCGCCGCTCCAAACAGGCCAGTGCCGGTTGTTACCGTCGTTTTTTGATTTCGGTAGCTCTGTGCGGTGCGGTCAATGCTGGAAATGGTAATGGGATCACTCATGTCGTGTGCCTCCTTTACGATTGGGCTTCTGTTCCCGTAATCGGCACACAAAACAAGTGATTCATCAAAATGTAATACAAGGTCGAAAACCTGTCACGAATGGACGCCGCATTGCAGCATAACGCTCACGCGGAATACTTTGCTCTCCGATGTGAATTTGACGCCGCCGAGGTATCGTTCCGCGATGTCTCGCACGTTCTTCAGCCCCATACCGTGAAACGCATCTGCGTCCGGCTTGCTCGACTGCGGCAGTTGCTCCTCCGTCCATGTGATATTGCCGTCAAAGCTGTTTTCCGCCTCGATCAGTAGGAAATTGGGCTTGTACCGGGCATTCAGCACAATGTACCGCTTAGCGTCCGTCAGCTTGTCGCAAGCCTCTATCGCGTTTTCCAAAAGGTTGTTCACGATCACGCCTACGTCATAGGCGGGGATGCCGCAGGCCGAATCATACAGGAAATTCGTTGTAAACGCGATGCCCTTGTTCTGTGCAGCGTGATATTTGTCGTTGAGGATCACGTCGGTAATGGGATTCCCCGTCTGAAACGCGAGGTCGAGCGCGCTTACGGTTTCGTCCAGCCGGCCAATATAAGCGTCCATCTCGTCGTACTGTCCAGCCTGCGCCAGCCCTCGGAGCGCGGTCATGTGGTTTTTCATCTCATGCCGCGCCTTGCGGATGCCGTCGTAAAACTGCTCCGTTTCCTCCAAGCGCGCTTGCAAGGCTTTTCTCTGCTGACTTTCCGCAAAATAGCTGCGTTCATACTCCCGCAGCTCGGCGTACTTCTGCCACGCCAACAGCGCGGCAAACTCGCCCGCCAGAATAAGCACCGAGGTCAGCGGCAGCAGCCAAAGGAGGTGCGGCCTTTCTTCATAAAGGACGACACCCTGACTGATACGGGACAGGGAAATGTCCGCAATCATATTGGTTAGGATAATGCCGATCACGTTCAGTACGGACAAAAAGGCTGTTTCCGTCCAATTCATCGGCGCGGTCTTTTTGATAACTGCCCGCAAAACGGCGTATTCCGCGAATAGAAGCAGCACGACAAGCAGTGAGCCAGCGAAAAAAAGCAGAATCACGATAACGTTGATCTGCGCCTCCGACTGGATCGTTCCGCGAAAGGCAAGGTCTGACACAATGGTTGAAAAGCTGTTCGCAGCAAAATAGGTCTGCGCATACAGATTGAAGAACAGAAGAACGGCAAAAACAGCTTCGCGGATGTGCGCTCTCTGCCGCAGCAGCGCGTAGGTCAGCATCACGATTGCCACGGGCAGATACCAAATGCTCAATAGCCCCTGTGTTCCAAACCACAGCGCAAGCTGCCCAGCCAGCAGTGCCGCAAGCACGATAAACCGCACACGCTTGTCTGCCTCTTTCGGGAGAAACAGCCGCCATACAAGGCACAACAGCCCTGTGCGCAGCAAGATCATCACAATGCCGGACAGGTCTTGCATCCGCTCAAACAGTTCCGTATTCATACGCCGCCCTCCGACACAAACGAGATATAGGCTTGCACGAAACCGGCGTATTGGTACTTTGACATGGGGATCGCCTCACCGTTGTCCAGTACGATTTGCGTCCGGGTGTAGCTGCGGACGTGAGCCATGTTGACGAGGAAGCTGCGATGCACACGATAAAAGCCGTCGCCCAGCTCCTGCGCCAGCTCCTCGGTCTTTTTGTAGTAGGCGCTGCGCCTGTCCCTCTGTACGACGATAGACTTTCTGCCCTCGCTCTCTATGTAGTAGATGTCTTGCAGCGCGACGCCGACTGTGCTGCCGTTTGCTCGGATCAGCAGCTTTTGCTCGCGGCTGCGCCGCAGCTCGTCCAGCGCGTAATACTCCTTGACCGCCTGCTCAAAGACGGCATCAAACGCTGCGGGATCAATCGGCTTGACAAGGAATTGAAAGGCGTGGACGGGGAATGCCTCCGGCATACGGTGGGCGAACGCCGTCACAAAGATCAGGACAGGCAGCGCCGCCATCGCGGATTCATCACTCTGCTTTTGCCGCAGGAGCTTGGCGGTTTCGATGCCGTCCAGCTCGGCTTCAAAAGAAATATCAAGAAAAAGTATGTCTATTTGGCCCCTGCCCGCGCTCACATAGGTCAGAAGCTCCGCGCCGTTGGAAAACTCGACGATCTCAGCATCGGCGCAGCGTTTCTCAATCAGCCCGCGGATATACCCGCGGACGGCCTTTTCATCGTCGCAAATCGCTATGACCATACACAGCCCTCTTTTCGCAAATGCCTTTTTGTTCTTATCGACATGATAACAGCAAAAACGCCTTTGATGCAACAAATGGGCTGAAAAATGGAATGAATGGACAGCGCCAGCCGCAGCTTGGATTTGCAACTGGCGCTGTATCAGCTATTCGTTCTGAGTGTCAACGCTTATAATTCTTGCGTCTTTAACATCAATCAGGCTGCGGCACTTGCATTTCGGGCAGAACAGGGGAAAATTCTTCAGTTCGGTGTCCTGCCTGACCTTATCCCGCGTTTTGCCTCCGCAGGCAGGACAACGCAAAAACTCCAAATCGTCCAAAGAGGGGGGATTACTCGCTCTTTTCGGCGTGTTCACGGCGATAGGCGTCGTTGTCCTTCTGTTGCAGCTCCTTTTCAAGCCGCGAGATCTGCTTTTGCAGCATGACCGCCTGCTGCGGGTCGCTGGCAGAGCGGAGCTGCTTTTCAAATTGCTGCTTCTGCTCGCGCAGGCGCTTGATCTCCGCATCGACCTTATCCGTGTTATAGGTCGCGCTCTTGGATTTCTGCGTCGGCGCGTCGCCATCGGCCTTCGGTTCGCTCTCCTTACCCTTGACCGGCGCGTCCTCCGCACCCTCGGCGGCGTCGGCTCCGTCAGCTTTAGAGGCGTCCTTGTCGTAGTTCTC
>JAFZQQ010000163.1 GCA_017620315.1 Oscillospiraceae bacterium
GCGTTGAGTCCACCATAGTCGATCTGACATGCACCCCGCCGAGACTGCTTCGCCCGGGCGGACTGCCGCTTGAAAAGCTTGAGGAGGCGCTCGGAGAGGTCGCGCTTGACAAGGCGGTCACGAAGCAGCTTGCCGAGAATGAAAAACCGCGCGCCCCCGGAATGAAGTACAGGCACTATGCGCCAAAGGCTCCCGTGACCGTAGTAACAGGCTCTCCGCAGGAGAGCGGAAGACTGTTGTGCGCCAACGTGCCGGAGGGGGCGGGACTGATCGTTTTCGACGAGTTTGCACCGCTTTTTCCGCGTCAGGTGGTGCGCACGATCGGCTCGATGCATGACAAGGCAGAGCAGGCGCGAAGGGTCTTCGATGCGCTGCGCTCCTTTGACGATACGCCGGTGGAAGCGGTCTATGCCCAATGTCCCGACAGCGAGGGACTGGGGCTTGCGGTGGGCAACCGGCTTAAAAAGGCCGCGGGCTTCCACACGCTCGACGCGGCTGCCGGACATCAGACGTTTATCGGGATCACCGGCTGCACTGGCGCGGGGAAGACGAGCGTGCTGCGCGCACTGAAGCGTTTTGGCGCTGAGAATGCCTGCATCCTCGACTGTGACGCGGTGTACCACGATATGCTTGCCTCGGAATGCGAAATGCGGCGCGAGCTTCAGGCGGAGTTTCCGTTTGCTTTCAACGAAGACGGTTCCCTTGACAGAAAAAGGCTCGGTAGCGCGGTCTTTGGCGACAGGGAGGCGCTTTCGCGCCTGGACGCGCTGGTACGCGCGCATGTTCCACGCGAAACGGTCAGGCGTGCAGCCGCCTCCGGCGCCCGGCTCGTCGGGGTCGATGCGATCAAGCTTGTTGAAAGCGGCATCGCAGCGCTGTGCGACACGGTCGTTGCCGTGACAGCCCCAGAGCGGACACGCGTCGAGCGGATCATGGAACGCGACGGCATAACCGAGTCTGCGGCTATTGAGCGCGTCCGTGCGCAAAACAGCGAGGCTTTCTTCCGCGAACACTGCGACAGGGTGTTCGAGAACGTCTTTTCCTCGCCGCAGACTGCTGAGGACGCCGCGCTGGAAATGTTTAGAATACTGCTGACGCAGTAAAAATAGGAGGATAATACCATGGCTGAGAAAAAGAAAAACGAGCTGGCGGAAAAGCTTCTTTACAAGCCTAAAAACGGGTTTGACAGGATCAGCGCCGCCGAAATGAAGAAGGTCGAGGCTTATTGCGACGACTACAAGAAGTTCCTCGACCACGGCAAGACGGAGAGGCTCTGCGTCGATTATTGCGTTGAGCTTGCAAAGAAGCAGGGCTTCAAGCCCTACAAGGCGGGCATGAAGCTCAAGGCGGGCGACAAGGTCTACTTTGACAACAGGGGTAAAGGCATAATGCTTGCAGTTATCGGAACCGAAAGCCTTGCCGCCGGTATCAACATCGGCGCGGCGCATACGGACTCTCCGCGTCTTGATCTCAAGCCCCGTCCTCTCTATGAGGAGGCGGAGATGGCCTATCTCAAGACCCATCATTACGGCGGTATCAGGAAGTATCAGTGGGTTACTATCCCACTGGCCCTGCACGGCGTAGTCGTGCTTGCCAACGGAAAGACCGTCAGCGTAAGCATCGGCGAGGAAGAGGGCGAGCCTCAGTTCATCATCAACGACCTGCTGCCGCACCTCGGACGCGAACAGGGCAAGAAACCGCTCAACGAGGCGATACCCAGCGAGAGCCTGAATGTGCTTATCGGCTCTAAGCCCATCGGCGACGAGGACGCCAAGGATCGCTTCAAGCTGGGAGTCATGAAGCTGATCAACGATAAGTACGGTTTCGTTGAGGAGGACTTCATCTCTGCCGAGCTTGAGGTGGTGCCCGCGGGCAAGGCGGGCGACACCGGCTTCGACCGCAGCTTTATCAGCGCCTATGGCCATGACGACCGCGTGTGCGCCTATGCCGAGCTCGCCGGTATTTTTGACGCCAAAAAGCCCAAAAAGACTGCTGTGTGCATCTTCGCCGACAAGGAGGAGATCGGCTCCTAGGGCGTTTCCGGTATGCTCTCGCAGGCGTTTGAGTGGTTCATCGGCGATCTGTGCAAGGGCCAGGGCGTTGATCTGCGTGACTGCTTCGCGCATTCCTTCTGCGTCAGCGCGGACGTGACCGCGGCCTTCGATCCCAACTTTGCCGACGTTTACGACAAGAAGAACTCCGCGTTTATCAACTACGGCGTTGGCCTTTGCAAGTACACCGGCAGCGGCGGAAAGGGCGGCGCGAGCGATGCCAGCGCTGAGGTGGTCGGCAAGCTTCGCAAGCTGCTGAACGAAAACGACGTCTATTGGCAGATGGCGGAGCTCGGTAAGACCGACGCCGGCGGCGGCGGAACTGTCGCCAAGTATATGGCGGCGCGCAACATCGACACCATTGACGCGGGCGTTCCGGTATTGAGCATGCATGCCCCGCGCGAGACGGTCGCAAAGCTTGACTGCTATATGACCTACAAGATGATGAAGGTCGTCTTCGAGAAAGCGTAAGCTGCAACAGAATACATAAAAATGCGCTGTCCGTCAGGGCGGCGCATTTTTATGCCTGTTTTGGAAAGACTATCCGTATAACGTTATGGAGGTCTTTCCATGATACTTGGTAAAAGAAATACAGGGAACGGCTGTGGTGAGAACGAGCACAGCGAAGCCGACTACAGCCCGGCTGTACTGGAGGACATGGGTTCTTCTACGCTGAAGACGAGGCATGGAAAAATACACTGCCTTACGATCGTAGGACAGATCGAGGGGCACATGACGCTGCCGCAGGGGGCGAAGGCGACCAGGTATGAGCATGTTTTGCCGCTGCTTGCATCACTTGAGGCCGATGAAGGCATAGGCGGCGTACTTTTTCTTATCAACACAATGGGCGGCGACGTGGAAGCGGGACTTGCGATAGCGGAGCTTATCTCGGGAATGAAAAAGCCCACCGTGTCGCTGGTGCTCGGCGGAGGCCATTCGATAGGCATTCCGCTTGCGGTCGCTCCGCAGAGCACGATGATAGCGCCAAGCGCGTCGATGACCGTGCATCCGATACGCATGAACGGCACGATGATCGCCGCTCCGCAGACCTATAACTATTTCAGCAGACTTCAGGAGCGCGTGGTCCGCTTCGTCACAAGAAACTCACACATAACCGAGCAGAAGTTCACAGAGCTTATGATGAGCGCAAAGGATATGGCAGCGGACGTCGGAAGCGTTATCTACGGCGAGGAGGCGGTGGAGTGCGGCCTTATAGACCGCGTCGGCAGCCTGGCGGACGCGCTTGAGGCCCTGTATGAAAAAATGAAGAAAAGCGGAGCTTAAATAAAGCGAACCGTTTTTGCGTCAGTTTTGCGGCAGAAAAACAGTTGCGCGGCGTGTATGAGCCTGTTAAAATATGAATAACAAAATCTGACAGGCGGTGGGTGCATGAGTGAGGTCAAACGGATTTATATCGCAGACGACGACGAGAATATCAGGCAGGTGATTAAGACCTTCCTTTCAAGCGGCGGGTATGAGGTGGAGGATTTCCAGACGGGGGATCTTCTGCTCGAACGTTTTCGCGAGGCGGCCTGCGACCTTGTGATACTCGATGTTATGATGCCGGGAAGCGACGGGTTCACAATCTGTACGGAGCTAAGGAAGATGAGCACCGTACCTATCATCATGCTCACAGCCCGTGATTCTGAGAACGACTATGCCATAGGCCTGGGGCTCGGCAGCGACGATTATATCACAAAGCCCTTTTCTGCAATGTCACTGCTGATGCGCGTTCGCGCTATTTTCCGCCGCATTGATTTTGAAAGCAGAAAACAGCGTCCCGCCCAGACAGACGAGCCTGAGGTCGTGACAGTCGGCAGGATCACTTTGGACGAAAGCGGGCGCCATGTCCTGCACGAAGGCACGCCGCTCCCGCTTACGCCCACGGAGTATGAGCTTATGCGCTATCTGATGCTTCACGTCGGGCAGGCGGTCTCAAGGGAGGAGCTCTTGAACGAGGTGTGGGGGTTCGAGACCGCGGTCGAGACCCGAGCGACTGACGATACAGTGCGCCGACTTCGGCGCAAGCTTGAGGGCTGCGGCGCTGCCATCGAATCGGTCTGGGGCTTCGGATTCAGACTGGAGGAGGAGAGATGAAGCGCCGTTGGCATATTCAGACGCGCATCCTGGTCACTCTCATCGGGTTGACCGTAGCGATACTTCTTGCCGTAGGGGCCGCATTCAACCTTTCCATCCGAAGTTATGTACGCAGCCGCGTTGCGGCGCAGCTGTCGACGGTTTCGGAGAACGCATCGTTTGAGCGGAGAGAGGGCCAGAGACCGGAACACGGAGAAAAACTGACGGATCAACCGCCTGACCGCGTGATCGGCACCACCGGCAGCGCAGTCGTACTTAATGAGAACGGAAATCTTGTTGCCATTCTTCGCGGCGACGAAAAGGCGGGGAAGGCAATATCCTCTTATTTTTCCGAGCATCCGCTCAATGAAAACGCAAAGTATACAAATGTTTCAACGGACGACAGCAAATACGTGGTCTCTGTCACAACGGATCCTATGCAGAATGGGAACTTTCTTGTCAGCTATGTGGACGTGACGTCGATCACGGCGTTTACAAGGCAGGTCAACCTCGTTCTTCTCAGCGTCATCTGCGCTGCGATCCTTATTTCGGTCGTCCTCAGCCGCAGCTTTGCGCGCTCGTTTGCACAACCGGTGCGCGAACTCTCCAATTTCGCGGGGGAGATCGGAGAGGGGAAGTTTGATAACCGTGAACTGAGCTTCAACGATGTGGAGTTTGGGCAGCTCGCAAGCTCAATGAACCGGATGGCTTCCGCGCTGCGCGAGGCGAACCGCAAGCAGGAGACTTTTTTTCAGAACGTCTCGCACGAGCTGCGCACTCCGCTCACCTCAATACGCGGCAATGCCGAGGGCATAGCCTGCGGAGTCATAGAGCCGGAGACTGCGGCGAAGGTGATCCTGACCGAGTCGGACAAGCTGGGCGGCATGGTGGAGGACATCCTGTATCTCTCTCGCATCGGCCGCTCCGTGCCTGAGACCGCTCCGGAGCCGATAGACATCAGGGAGCTTCTGTCGCTCTGTGTTTCCGAGCAGCATGCAGAGGCAGATAAACGAGGCGTCGCGTTTATCTTCGACTTCGACGACGAGCCTGTGCTGCTGCCCATCCGCGAGCAGGATGCGCAGCGGCTTTTCGGAAACCTTATCTCAAACGCTATACGTTATGCGCACTCTGAGATCAGGCTTTCCTGCCATACTGCGGCGGACGCAGTAACGGTATCCGTTGCGGATGACGGGGACGGCATTTCCGAGGAGGATCTTCCGCATGTTTTCGAGCGATTTTACAAAGGCAAGGGAGGCAAACACGGCATTGGCCTTTCAATCGCACAATCTGTCGCGAAAGCCTGTTCGGGCGTGCTGAGCGTTAAAAATGATGGCGGAGCGGTATTTGAAGCGAGCTTTCCGAAAGAAAAACAGTAAAAACGTGTATCAACGACGCCGGGCCATTCATGAGACCCGGCGCCGCTGCGTAAGTTTTGCGTAATTTTAGCCGCGGTTTTTCGGGGATTAACGGAGCTGTTTTGATTATACTGTGTTTACGATCCCGGATTTGAAAGGAGATAATTCATATGAAATCA